>DASPJU010000739.1:0-9744 GCA_035628475.1 Salinarimonas sp.
CGGACGCTTTTCCGGAGGCTTATCCCCTCGTCGCGGCCGACCTCGCCCAGGTGATGGCCGGCGGCGAGGCGACCTGGGCCGAGAACAACCTGGTGCCGATCACCCGCAACGGTCGGGTCGAGGAGGTCTACTGGACCTATAGCTACGGGCCTATCCTGGATGCCGGCGCGCCGAACGGGGTCGGCGGCGTCGTCACGCTCATCACCGAGACCACGAAGGACGTCGTCGCCCGCCGCGACAACGAGGAACGCTACCGCACCCTGTTCGAGAGCATCGACGACGGCTTCTGCGTGATCGAGGTGCTCTTCGACGAGGGGGAGCGGCCGGTGGACTACCGCTTCGTCGAGGTCAATCCGGCCTTCGAGCGGCAGACCGGTCTCCGGAACGCGGCCGGGCGGCTGGCCCGCGACCTCGCGCCGGGGCTGGAGCAGCATTGGTTCGACACCTATGGCCGCGTCGCGCTCACGGGCGAGCCCGCCCAGTTCGAGAGCCCGGCCAAGGCTCTCGGCGACCGCTGGTTCGACGTGTACGCCTTCCGGGTCGGCGAGCCGAGCCGGCGGCGGGTCGGCATCCTCTTCAGCGACATCTCGGCGCGCCGCCGCGCGGAAGCGGCGCTCCGGGACGAGGAGGCGCGCTTCCGCCTCATGGCCGACGCGGTGCCGCAGATCGTGTGGACCACCGACGCGGAGGGCCGCGTCGAGTTCTTCAACAAGCAGTGGTCGGATTACACGGGCGTGCCCTACGAGCCCACGACCGCCGCCGAGGTCGCCGCCGCCTACGTTCATCCCGACGACGCCGGCATCACGTCGGAGGCCTTCGAGGAGGCGTGCCGGACCCGGGGCGTGTTCGCGGTCGAGCACCGCATCCGCTCGCGCTCGGGCGCCTATCGCTGGTTCCTCGTGCGGGCGGAGCCCTACCCCGACCCGGTGACCGGCCGCGTGCTTCGCTGGTTCGGTGCCTCGGTCGACATCCACGACCGCAAGCTCGCCGAGGCGGCGCTCCAGGGCCTCAACGCGACGCTCGAGGCGCAGGTCGCGGAGCGAACCGCCGAGCGCGACCGCATCTGGCAGCTCTCGCCCGACCTCATGCTGGTGGCCCGCAACGACGGGACCATGCTGAGCGCGAACCCGGCTTGGGAGCGCCTGCTCGGCTGGACCCCGGATTGGCTCGCGGGCCGCAACGCGGCCGAGATCAAGCACCCCGACGACGCGGAGCGGACCGCGGCCGAGCTCGGCCGGCTGGCGGGCGGCCGACACCGCACCATCAATTTCGAGGACCGCTACCGGCACCGCGACGGCAGCTGGCGCTGGTTCTCCTGGGTGATCGAGCCCGAGGGCGAGATCCTCTACTGCATCGGCCGGGACGTCACGGCGGAGCGGGAGGCGCGTGCGGCGCTCCAGGCGGCGGAGGAGGCGCGGCGGGAGGCGGATGCGCTCTACCGCGCCTATTTCGAGAACACGCCCGAGGCGCTCTTCGTGATCGGGGTCGGGGCCGACGGCGGCTTCGTCGTCGAGGAGCTCAATCCCGCGCACGAGGCGGGCGTCGGGTTCAAGCTCGAGGACGTGCGCGGCAAGCGCATCGAGGACCTCCTGCCGCCTGACGTCGCGGATCGGCTGCTCGCGACCTACCGTCGTGTGGTCGAGACGGGCGAGGTGCACCAGTTCCGGGAGGTCTACGACCTCGCCGACGACCCGCAGCACTGGGATACCTCCCTGTTCCCGGTGCGGGACGCCGAGGGCCGCATCACCCGGCTGATCGGATCGAGCCGCAACGTCACGCGTCAGATCCTGGCCGAGGACGCGCTGCGGCAGGCGCAGAAGATGGAGGCGGTGGGCCAGCTCACCGGCGGCATCGCCCACGACTTCAACAACCTGCTGGGCGCCCTGGTGGCGTCCCTCGACCTGATCCGCCGCAAGCCCGGCGACGCCGACAGGGTGAAGCGCTTCGCCGAGGCGGGCCTGGAGGCGGCCGAGCGCGGCGCGAAGCTCACGGGTCAGCTTCTGGCCTTCTCCCGCGCTCAGCGGATCGAGCTGAAGCCGGTGGTCGTGGCCGACCTCGTCCAGGGCATGGGCGACCTGCTCGCCCGGACGCTGGGGCCGATGGTGCGGCTCGACTTTCGCATCGACGGCGACGGCGCCGTCCTGTCGGACGCGACGCAGCTCGAGATGGCGGTCCTGAACCTCGCCATCAACGCGCGCGACGCCATGCCGGACGGAGGCGATCTCACCATCGGCACGCGGCGGCATCAGGCGGCGGGCGACGGGGAGCTGCCGGCCGGCGAATATGTCGAGCTGTCGGTGGCCGACACCGGGACCGGGATGCCGCCCGAGGTGGCGGCCCGCGCCTTCGATCCGTTCTTCACGACCAAGGGGGTCGGCAGGGGCACCGGGCTCGGCCTGTCGCAGGTCTACGGCATCGCCCGGCAGGCGGGCGGCACGGTGCGCATCGAGAGCCGCCCTGGAGCCGGAACCACGGTGCGCCTCTACCTGCCGCGCACGAGCGCGACCTCTCCGTCGGCCTCCGCCGCCGAGGCGTCGAGCGCCGTCGAGGAGGGCGCCTCGGCCACGATCCTGGTCGTCGACGACGATCCGGACGTCCGGCGCATGCTGGTGGCGTCCCTCGACGCGCTCGGCTACCGCGTCCTGGAAGCCGCCGATGGCCCCTCCGGGCTTGCGGTCCTCGACGGGAGCGAACCCGATCTCATGATGGTGGACTTCGCGATGCCGGGCATGAACGGGGCCGAGGTCGCAAGGACCGCCCGGGAGCGCCGGCCCGACCTGCCGATCGTGTTCGCGAGCGGCTACGCGGACACCGCGGCGATCGAGGCGGTCGCGGGTACGCACACGGCCGTGCTGCGCAAGCCCTTCCGGGTCGCCGATCTCCAGGCGGTGCTCGCGGCGGCGCTGGGCGGGCGCTCGTGAGGAGGCCGGCGATCGACGTCGCGGCCGGCCCCGCGGGTTGACACGCCAGCACGCTTCGGCAGATTGGCGGGATGGGGATCGCGATCTCCCCACGAGGCGACATGCCGGAGCATCGCGTCCAGCTCCCACGCAAGCTCCAGGACGCCTCATGTCGTCGAACACCACCATTTCCGCCGACAAGCTCGCGCGCCTCGTCGGCCGCCCCGATGGCCCCGCCCTCGTCGACGTGCGCCTCGACGAGGACTTCGCCGCCGATCCGCGCCACCTTCCCGGCGCCGTGCGCCGCCCCTTCCGCGCCGCGTCCGACTGGGCTCCCGAGTTCGCCGGCCGCTCCGCCGTGGTGATCTGCCAAAAGGGGCTCAAGCTCAGCCAGGGCGTCGCGGCTTGGCTGCGCCACGCCGGCATCCCCGCCGAGAGCCTGGAGGGCGGCGCGGTCGGCTGGGCGGCTGCGGACCTGCCGATGGTGCCGGATGCCAAGCTGCCGCCCCGGGATGCCCGCGGGCGGACGGTCTGGGTGACCCGCACCAGGCCCAAGGTCGATCGCATCGCCTGCCCCTGGCTGATCCGCCGCTTCGTCGATCCAGGCGCCGTGTTCCTGTTCGTCGCGCCCTCCGAGGTGATGGGCGTCGCGGATCGCTTCGGGGCCGCCCCCTTCGACATCGAGGGGGAGGGCGTGTTCTGGAGCCACCGGGGCGAGCGGTGCACCTTCGACGTCATGATCGAGGAGCTCGGGCTCGCGACCGAGCCGCTCCTGCGGCTCGCCGCCATCGTGCGCGGCGCCGACACGGCGCGCCTCGACCTCGCGCCCGAGGCTCCAGGCCTGCTTGCGGCCTCGCTGGGCCTCTCGCGCATGTACGCGGACGATCTCGCCCAGCTCGCGGCCGGCATGGACCTGTACGACGCCTTCTACCGTTGGTGCCGCGACGCCACCGACGAGACCCACAATTGGCCGACCAACAAGCCCCAGGCCCGCCGCGCGACGGAGGGCGCCCGATGAGCGGCGCACCCGTTGCCGCCACCACCGTTTACGAGGGGGGGCGCGCCCTGCACGGCGTCTCGTTCGCCGAGGCCTTCCGGGTCTGGCTCCGGGTCGCCCTGCTCTCGTTCGGCGGCCCCGCCGGGCAGATCGCGGTCATGCACCGCATCATCGTCGAGGAGAAGCGCTGGATCGGGGAGAACCGGTTCCTGCATGCGCTCAACTATTGCATGCTCCTGCCCGGTCCCGAGGCGCAGCAGCTTGCCGTCTATATCGGCTGGCTCATGCACCGCACCGCCGGCGGGGTCATGGCGGGCGTGCTGTTCGTCATTCCCGGCGTCGTCTCGATCATGGCGCTGAGCATCGTCTACGCCCTGTTCGGCAAGGTGGGGGTCGTGTCGGCCCTGTTCTTCGGCCTCAAGGCGGCCGTGCTCGCCATCGTGCTCCAGGCGGTGGTGCGCATCGGATCCAAGGCGCTCAAGAACCGGGTGATGATCGGGCTGGCGGCCGCGGCCTTCGTGGGCATCTTCTTCCTCGGCGTGCCCTTCCCCGTCATCATCCTCGCGGCCGGCCTGATCGGCTATCTCGGCGGCCGCGCGGGATCGCCCGCCTTCGCGGTGGGTGGAGGCCACGGCTCGGCGGCCGGCGGCAAGGTCGTCGCCGACGCCGACGCGCTGCTTGGCGAGGACCTGCCGTCCCATGCCCGTCCGACGGTCGGGCGGGCGCTGCGGGTCGCGGGCGTCTGCCTCGCGCTGTGGCTCGTGCCGGTCGTCGCTCTCCTGGCCACGCTGGGCTCGGGACACGTGTTCAGCCAGATCGCGACCTTCTTCTCCACCATGGCCGTGGTCACCTTCGGCGGCGCCTACGCGGTCCTGGCCTACGTGGCCCAGCAGGCGGTCGAGGGCTACGGCTGGCTCAAGCCCGGCGAGATGCTGGACGGTCTCGGCATGGCCGAGACCACGCCGGGGCCGCTCATCATGGTGCTCCAGTTCGTGGGCTTCATGGGAGCGTTTCGCGACCCCGGCGCGCTCTCGCCGCTCATGGCCGGCGTGCTCGGAGGCCTGCTCGCCACCTGGGTGACCTTCGTGCCCTGCTTCCTGTTCATCTTCCTGGGCGCCCCGTTCATGGAGGTGATGCGGGGCAACAGGGCCCTGCATGGGGCCCTGTCGGCGATCACGGCGGCGGTCGTCGGCGTCGTGCTGAACCTGGGGCTCTGGTTCGCGATCCACACCGTGTTCCGGGAGACCGATCCCATCCGGCGGTTCGGCCTCTCGTTCGACGCGCCCGTGCTCGCGTCCGTGGACCCGTGGGCGCTCGCGCTCTCCGCCGTGGCGGTGGTCGCGACGTTCCGCTTCCGGGTGGGCATGATCCCGACCCTCGCGGGTTGCTCCCTGGCGGGCATCGCGCTCTACCTGGTCGGGGCCGTGTCCTGAGGGCCTGATCGGAGGGCCGGGCGAGGCGGATCCGGCGACCGGCGTGCGTTCCTCCCTCACGTCGGCGCCTTTCGCCCGCTATGGTGCCGCCGACGTCGCAGGCTCCCCATCATGCCCCATCCCCTGACCCTCTCCGGCCTTTCCGCGCTGCCTCGGACGGTTCGCCGACCCGCCTACGACCGTCGCGACCTCAGGCGCGGGATCCTGCATGTCGGGGTCGGCAACTTCCATCGCGCCCACCAGGCGGTCTATATCGACGATCTCCTGAATGCCGGGCGCGACCGCGACTGGGCGATCCTCGGCGCCGGCCTGCGCCCGACCGACCGCGCCATGTGGCGGGCCCTCGAGGCGCAGGACTGGCTCACGACGGTCGTGGAGGTGGAGCCCGGGGCGAGCCGGGCGCGCGTCGTCGGCTCCATGGTGGACTTCCTGCCCGTTCTCCAGGACGCACGGGGCATCGTCGAGGCCCTCGACGATCCCGCGATCCGGATCGTCTCCCTCACGATCACGGAGGGCGGCTACTGCATCGACCCGGCGACCGGCGCCTTCGATCCGACCCATCCGGAGATCCGCCACGACGCGGCGCATCCCGATGCGCCCCGCGGCGTCTTCGGCGCGATCGTCGCCGCGTTGAGGCGGCGCAGGGATCGCGGCCTCGAGCCGTTCACCGTGCTCTCTTGCGACAACCTCCCCCATAACGGCCGTGTCGCCCGCGAGGCGACCGCCGGGCTGGCCGACCTCGTCGACCCCTTGCTCGGCGACCATGTGCGGGGCTCGGTCGCCTTTCCCGACAGCATGGTCGACCGGATCACGCCGGCGACGACGGACCGCGAGCGTGCCCGAGTCGCGTCCGAGTTCGGCATCCAGGATGCCTGGCCCGTCGCCTGCGAGCCCTACCGGCAATGGGTGATCGAGGACCGGTTTCCGGCCGGGCGCCCGCGGCTCGAAGAGGCCGGCGTCACCTTCACGCCGGACGTCGCGGCCTACGAGCTCATGAAGATCCGGATCCTCAACGGAGGCCATGCGGCGCTGGCCTATCCCGCGGAGCTGCTCGGCATTCGTTTCGTCCACGAGGCCATGGCCGACCCGCTCGTGAGCGCCTTCCTCGACAGGCTGGAGACACGGGAGATCATCCCTCACGTGCCGCCGGTCAGGGGCGTGGATCTCGTGGCCTATTGGCGGCTCGCGGCGCAGCGGTTCGCCAACCCTGGCGTCGAGGATACGGTCGCCCGGCTGGCCATGGACGGCTCGAACCGGCAGCCCAAGTTCATCCTGCCCTCGACCCGCGACCGGCTGACGGCCGGGCGCGACGTCACGGGCCTCGCCCTCGTCTCGGCCCTGTGGTGCCGCGCCTGCTCCGGGACCGACGAGGCCGGCAGGCCGCTCGCGGTCGAGGATCCCAGGGCCGGCCGGCTGCGCGCCGCGGCCGAGGCCGCGCGGGCCGACCCGAACGCGTTCCTCAGCCTGCGAGACGTGTTCGGCGACCTGCCCCGGATCGCCGCGTTCCGCGAGGCCTTCGACGCGGCCCTCGCCAGCCTCAGGCGGATCGGCGTCCGGGAGACGCTCGCCGGATATGTGAGGGGCGCCGGTCCGTGATACGTCGCGCCTCGGGCCATCGGGCGGGTCGTGCCGACCTTGGCTATGGCGTTGAGGATACGAATATTTTTCCTCGCGATGCCGGCCGAGCTGGAACTGCCGGTTCGGGTCCCGCGTTCAGCCGCCTCCCTCGCACGGATCGACCTGCCCTATGGCCCTCCTCGATTACGCCGGCTACGCCGCGGCGCTCTGCACGACCACGGCCTACGTTCCCCAGGTGGTCAAGGTCTGGCGCACCCGCGCCACCGCAGACATCTCGCTCAGGATGTTCCTCGTGCTGGTGACCGGCCTGGCGCTGTGGCTCACCTACGGTATCTGGCGAGGCGAGCTGCCGCTCGTCATCGCCAACAGCATCACCCTGGTCCTGGCGAGCACCATCCTGTTCTTCAAGCTCCGGCACGGCTGAGGTCTCATGCGCGAAGCCGCCATTCTCAAGCACGACGGGACGGCCGGGCCGGAGGCCCGGTCCCGCCGCGTGCGTCCGACACCCCTGGGAGCACTCCGATGACGGCGCGTCCTCCGGAGGTCCCCGGCGGCCCCCATCTGCGCACCATCGCCATGCCCCGCGACGCCAACCCGAGCGGCGACGTGTTTGGCGGCTGGACCGTGTCGCAGATGGACCTCGCGGGCGCCACCTTCGCGGCGAGAGTGGCCGGCGGACGTGTCGCGACGGTCTCCATGGAGGCCATCGAGTTTCTTCGGCCGGTGGCGGTCGGCGACGAGGTGTCCTGCTACTGCACCCTTGTCCGCGCGGGGGAGACCTCGGTGACGGTGCATATCGAGACCTGGGCACTGCCCCGGGGCATGAGCGAGGGCGAGAAGGTCACGGACGGCACCTTCACCTTCGTGGCGATCGACGAGCGGGGCAAGCCGCGGGCGTTGCCGGGGGCGGATCCGAGTTCCTGACGGGCACCGGCCCAGCCGGTCCTCGGCTGGAGCCGTTTCCGTTGACACGGAATCGGCTCTCGTTCTTGCGTGGTGGCGTCTTCTTCACGTGAGCCGGATCCACCTCACTCGAAAATGCTCTAGGCGGCGGTCTCGAGTTGGGTGAACCGCACCGCGATGATCTCCCGTGCCGTCAGCGTGCCGTCCTCCTTCTCGACGACCGTGAGAGCCTGGAACTCGGGCGGTCCCAGCGGCAGGACCATTCGCCCGCCGGACTTGAGCTGCTCGGCGAGAGCCCGGGGCACCTGCCCGGTCGCGGCCGTGACGAGGATCCGGTCGAACGGAGCATGCTCCGACCAGCCGCGCGACCCGTCGCCGACGCGGATCGCGACGTTGTGGCGGCCGAGCCGGCGCAGGCGCGCGGCGGCGTCGGCGGCGAATTCCTCCACCACCTCGACGCTCCAGACATGTCCCGACAGCTCCGCCAGGAGGGCGGCCTGGTATCCCAGGCCCGTCCCGACCTCGAGCACGATGTCCCCGGGTCCTGGCGCGAGCAGGTCGATCATGAGGGCCGCGATGAACGGCTGGGATATCGTCTTGTCAAAGCCGATCGGGAGGGGCGTGTCGGCATAGGCGAGCTCGACGAGCTCGTCCGGAACGAAGTGGTGGCGGGGCACGCGCAGCAGGGCCGCGGCGACCCGCTCGTCGAGGGCCGCCTTTCCGAGTTCCTCGGCGATCAACTCGACATGGATGCCGATCACCTCGACCATGTGCCGGCGCAGGATCGCGAGGTGCTCGTCGGTCATCGGCCTCATGGGACATCTCCGGACAGGCGCCGCTCCGGCGGAGGGCCTTCAGCCACAACGCCGCATGCGGTCGACCGGACTCCTTGGAGGACAGTCTGACTTGCAGCCCGTCGCGGCCGGCTTCGTCGGCGGCGCGCATGGGATGGTGGCAGAGCGGGTCGGACGTCGTCCGGCGCAGGCCTCTTTTCGCGCCCAAGCTCGAACCCGCGCTCGGCTGGCGGGGTTGGATCAAAAGGCGGCGTCGACGGCTCGTCCTCAAGACCGATCGCCGCGCGCCTAAAGGGTCACGATGCGGAGAGCGAGCCGCCTGGATACGTGCGCAGCCCGGAGACCCGCGTCGTCCTGCGAGCGGGGCCGAGCCGGCCTCAACGTCACCGACTGAAACCCGCTCGCACGAGGCGAGGTGCGAGCTAGGAGACCGACCCATGTTCTGCCGATTTTGCGAACGGGACGTCGAGATCCCGTGCCACACCGTGCAGGAGGTCCTGCAATGGGCCGAGCATCATATCGAGCCCTGCGAGCAGGCCTTGAGGATGACGAGGGGCGGCTCCGTCGAGCGGTCGCCCCCCGAGCGGGGAGCGTGAGGCGATGACAGGGAAAGGCGAGGATGCCCCCGAAGGCTTCGCGGCGGAAGGCATGAACACCGGCCCCGACCAGCCGAGCCTGAGCACGACGGACCATCAGGAACAGGGCGATCACGTCCAAAGCGATCACAGCCTCACGGGTAAGGACCGCCGCGGGACGGTGGGGCAACCCGACCCGGAACGCCCCAAGTCAGAGGACCGCTACAAACCTTGAGGAGGCCTCCATGGCCCATGAAGCGCGCACCCGACCGTCCTGGAAAAAGGCGAACCGGCGCAAGCAGAAGGCCTCGGGCTCGCGCAAGGAGCGCGTGACCCAAAAGAGCTAAGGTCTGTCGCGGTCCACGAGCGTGCGAGTTGCCATGCCCAGATTCTTCTTCGACGTGCTCGACGGCCGCAAGGCGACCTACGACGACGCGGGCATGGAGTTCGCCGCCCTCGAGGCGGCGCGCAAGGAGGCGCAGCGCACCATCGGCGAGATCGTGAAGGACTCGATGCCGGACGGGGACGAGCACGTCGTGGTGATCCGCGTGCGGGAGGAGAGCG
>DASPJU010000740.1:0-9501 GCA_035628475.1 Salinarimonas sp.
CCTCGTCCAGGGCTCGATCAACTGGCTCGGCGACCCGAACATCGCGCGCGCCTCCGTCATCGCGGCGAATGTCTGGCGCGGCATTCCCTTCGTGGCGATCACGCTGCTCGCCGGCCTCCAGACCATCCCGCCCTCCCTGCACGAGGCCGCGACGCTCGACGGGGCCACCTCCTGGCAGCGCTTCCGCTACATCACCCTGCCGATGCTCTCGCCGATCATCGCGGTCGTGATGACGTTCTCGGTGCTGTTCACCTTCACGGATTTCCAGCTCATCTACGTGCTGACCCGCGGCGGGCCGCTCAACGCCACCCACCTCATGGCCACCTTGAGCTTCCAGCGCGCCATCCCCGGCGGCCAGCTTGGCGAGGGCGCGGCCATCGCGGTCGCCATGGTGCCCTTCCTGCTCGGAGCCATCATGTTCAGCTATTTCGGCCTGCAGCGGCGACGCTGGCAGCAGGGCGGGCAGGACTGACGAGCCCCCCTCTCCCGAATGGGAGAGGGGCCGGGGGTGAGGGATCACGCCAGACCAGGACGACGCAACCGTGACGACGCGCCACCGCGAATTCGCCCGTGACCAGCGCCGCCGGCCGACCTCGGCCGAGGACGCGCTGTGGCAGGCTCTGCGCGGGCGCCGGCTCGCGGGGCTCAAGTTCCGCCGTCAGGTGCCGCTCCTCGCCTACACGCTCGACTTCGCCTGCATCGAGCGCCGCCTCGCGATCGAGCTCGACGGCTGGCAGCACGAATGGTTCGCGGCCTACGACGAGACCCGCACGCGGGAGATCGAGCGCGAAGGCTTCGCCGTCATCCGGTTCGCCAACCGGGAGGTCCTGGAGGACCTCGACGCCGTGCTCCGGATGATTGCCGCCGCCGCGGCCCGGTCGCGCGAAGCTCCCGGCCTGGCCACCCTCACCCCCGACCCCTCTCCCATCCGGGAGAGGGGAGAATCGCGCACCCGACCGAGGATTGAACCATGACCGCCTCCCGCGTCGATCGCGCCGCCCTCACCGACGAGAGCGTCGGGATGTCCTATCTCGACCGGGTGCCGCGCCGGATCCTGACGGTCTGGCTGCCGCTCCTCGTCTTCATGTTCGTGCTGTTGTTCCCGTTCTACTGGATGGGCGTGACGGCCCTGAAGCCCAACGCCGAGCTCACGAACTTCAACGACTTCTCGCCGTTCTGGCCGTCCAGCCCGACCCTGCGGCACATCCAGTATCTCCTGTTCGAGACCTCCTATCCGGGCTGGCTGTGGAACACGATGCTGGTGGCGGTGGGCTCCACCTTCCTGTCGCTGTTCGCCTCGGTGTTCGCGGCCTACGCCATCGAGCGCATCCGCTTCAAGGGCTCGCGGTGGACGGGGCTCGCGATCTTCCTCGCCTATCTGGTCCCGCCCTCGATCCTGTTCATCCCGCTCGCCG
Source organism: Salinarimonas sp. (assembly GCA_035628475.1). GTDB lineage: Bacteria > Pseudomonadota > Alphaproteobacteria > Rhizobiales > Beijerinckiaceae > Salinarimonas_A. The sequence continues at coordinate 1,416 of DASPJU010000740.1, forward strand.
TGATGATCTTCCGCTTCGGGATCTACGATTCGAAGCTCGCGCTCATCTTCACCTACCCGACCTTCCTGGTGCCGTTCTGCACCTGGCTGCTCATGGGCTATTTCCGCTCCATCCCCTACGAGCTCGAGGAATGCGCCCTGGTGGACGGCGCCTCGCGCTGGCAGATCCTCACCAGGATCATGCTGCCGCTCGCGGTGCCGGGGCTGATCTCGGCGGGCATCTTCGCCTTCACCCTGTCCTGGAACGAGTTCATCTACGCGCTCACCTTCATCCAGTCCTCGGAGAACAAGACGGTGCCGGTGGGCGTGCTGACCGAGCTCGTGCGCGGCGACGTCTACGAGTGGGGCGCGCTCATGGCCGGCGCGCTGCTGGGCTCGCTGCCGGTGGTGATCCTCTACTCGTTCTTCGTGGACTATTACGTGGCCTCGATGACGGGCGCCGTGAAGGAGTAGCGCCGCCCGTCGTTCCGGGGCAGCCGGAGGCTAAGCCCCGAATCCACGACCGGCCTGCGTCCGAGAAAACACCCGGTTCGCCTGGATCACCCGGTCGTGGGGTCCGGGCTGTCGCTGCGCTCGCCCCGGAACGACGGGCGGTTCAGAACGGGTGGTACTGATACAGCCACGTCTCCGAGAGCACGTCGGCGCCGTTGCGCAGGAAGGCGCGCATCTCCACCGGGTCCCCGCCCGGGACCGTGAGGTCGAACTGCGCCCGCCAATGGCCCGGCACGTCGTTGGGCACCGCCTCGGCGCGGACGTAGGAGAACGTGCCGCGCGAGGCCCACAGCACGGGCTCGGGGAAGACCCCCGAAGGCAGGCGCGTGAGCGGCTCGCCCCGGAACTCCACGATGAACTTGCGCACCCCTTGAGGCCGCGCCGTGCCGGCCTGGCCGCCATTGCCGAGCCGGGTCGCGACGACGCGCGCCAGGGGGGTCGGGAACGGCTCGTCGTCGACCCAGTGCATGCGATAGGCGAGCTCCAGGCTCGTCCCCGCCCGCGCCGGCTCGGCCGGCACCCACATGGCAACGATGTTGTCGTGGATCTCGTCGTCGGTGGGGATCTCGACGAGCTGCACCGTGCCCCGGCCCCAGCGGCCCTGGGGCTCGATCCAGAGCGAGGGGCGGCGCTCGTAATGGACGCCGTCGAGATAATGGTCGAAGGCGCGGTCGCGCTGCATGAGGCCGAAGCCGCGGGGGTTCTCGTCGCCGAAGGCCGAGACGATCGTGCCGCGCGGGTTGTTGAGCGGGCGCCAGATGCGCTCCCCCGCCCCGGTCCACAAGGCGAGCCCGTCGGAATCGTGGATCTCGGGGCGCCAGTCGATCGCGGTGGGCTTCACCTTCTCGGAATACCAGTACATGGACGTGAGCGGCGCGATGCCGAGCCGGGCCACGTCGGCGCGAAGGTACAGCGCCTTCTCGACATCCATCGTCACGGCCTTGGCGCGCCGCATGCGGAAGCGGAAGGCGCCCGCGACGCTCGGCCCGTCGAGGAGCGCCATCACGGTGACGGTGTCGGCGCCGGGCTCGGGCGTCTCGAGATAGACCTGGGTGAAGGTCGGGAACTCCTCCGTCCGGCCGTACACCGCGGTGTCGATCGCGAGGCCCCGGGCCGAGAGGCCGTATTGATAGAGCTCGCCGATGGCGCGGAAATACGACGCGCCCAGGAAGGCCGCCCAGTCGTTGCGGGTCCAGTCGAGGGGGCCGTTCCGGCTCTCCTGGAAGCGGAAGCCCGCGAAGCCGGAACCGCTGGGCAGCTGGCGCGCCGGCGAGTCCGGCGGCATGTCGAAATAGGCCTCGTCGTAGACGATCTCGCGGGCCTGGCCGCCCTCGACCACGTGCATGCGCACGGGGGTCTGGAAGAAGCGGCCGAGATGGAAGAACGTGACCGGGAAGCGGCTCGGCCCGTCGGCCCAGAGCGCCGCCTCCGGCCGGTAGCGCAGCCGGCCATGGGCGTCGTAGTCGATGCGCTCGAGGATCTCGGCGGACGGCCGGGGCGGGGCCGCGTAGGGGGCCCGGGCCATGGCGCGGGCGCGGTCCCGCAGCGCCTCGAAGGAGAACGGCGCCGCGGCGCCGAAGCGCAGCCCCGCCTGGGCGAGGGCCGGGGCGGAGAACCCCGCGCCGGCGAGCGCGCCCGTCGCGAGGGCGCCGGAGAGAAGGGTGCGGCGATCGATCATGGCTCTGTCGGGAGAGGAGTCGGGGCTCGCGCCCCGGGGAGGAGCGGCGCGGGGCCCTAGGAGCGGATCGGCTCGACCGCGACGGCGCGGCGCCACAGCGCGAGCATGGCCCAGGCGCCCAGCAGGCTGAAGAGGCCCATCAGGGCGTAGGAAACGGTGTCGCCCAGCTCGAACATGCCGGCGATGGCCCATCCCGCCGCGAAGGCGACGCCGAACACCTCGGCGCCGATGAGGATCATCGCGCTCACGATGGTGACGAGGTTCTGGGCCGGGGTGCGGTGGGTCGATGCGCTCAAAGGATCGGCTCCGGGCTGTGCGAAAGCACGCCCTACCCCAGATAGGGCCGGACGTGCAAGAAATCACCCCTCCCCGGAGCGAGGCCGCCTGGCCTATGGTTCCGGGCTGCGGCCGTCGCGCCCCGCCGGCCGCCCCTCCCGACGAGCGAGAGCCCATGCCCGAGACCCCCGTCTTCGCCACCGCCGCGGTCGCGGCGCCCCACAGCCTCGCCGCGCAGGCCGGCCGCGACGTCCTGGTCCAGGGCGGCAACGCGATCGAGGCCATGATCGCCATGGCGGCGACGATCGCGGTGGTCTACCCGCACATGAACGGCATCGGCGGCGACGGCTTCTGGCTCGTGTCCGAGCCCGGCGGGCGTGTGCGGGCCATCGAGGCCTGCGGCCCGGCGGGAAGCCTCGCCACGATCGAGCGCTACCGCGCCAAGGGCTACGAGACGATCCCGCCGCGCGGCCCCGACGCGGCGCTGACCGTGGCGGGCGCGGTGGGCGGCTGGCGGCTCGCTGGCGACTATGCCCGCAGCCTCGGCGGCCGCCTGCCCCTCGACGTGCTGCTGGGCCCCGCCCGAGCCTATGCCCGCGACGGCTATCCCGTCTCCCGCTCGGAGGCGCGCTATGCGCCGAAGGAGATCGAGGCGCTCAAGAGCGCTCCCGGCTTCGCGGATTTCTTCCTCGCCGACGGCAAGTCGCCCGCCGAGGGGACGACCCGCAAGGCGCCGCGCGTCGCGGACGTGCTCTCGCGCCTCATCGATGCCGGGCTCGACGACTTCTATCGCGGCGACGTCGCCCGGGAGGTCGCCGCGGACCTGGAGGAGATCGGCGCGCCGGTGACCCGCGACGACCTCAAGCGGTACGAGGCCCGCGCGGTCGAGCCCCTCTCCCTGCGCGTGGGCGACGCCACGGTCTACAACCTGCCCCCGCCGACCCAGGGCCTCGCCTCGCTGATCATCCTGGGCCTCCATGAACGGCTGGGCGCCCCCCGGGCGGACAGCCTCGAGCATCACCACGCGCTGATCGAGGCCTCCAAGCGCGCCATGCGCATCCGCGACCTCGTGGTGACGGACCCGGCGCACCTCACCCGCAACCCCGCCGACGCGCTCGCGCCCGCGGCGCTCGACGCCCAGGCCGCGCGCATCCGCATGGACCGGGCCGCGCCCTTCCCCCTGCCCCCGGGCGACGGCGACACGATCTGGATGGGGGCGATCGACGCGAGCGGGCTCGCCGTCTCCTACATCCAGTCGATCTACTGGGAGTTCGGCTCGGGCTGCGTCCTGCGCCGCACGGGGCTGCACTGGCAGAACCGGGGCGTCTCCTTCTCCCTCGACCCGTCCGCCCGCAACCCCCTCCAGCCCGGCCGCAAGCCCTTCCACACGCTCAACCCGGCCCTGGCCCGCTTCGACGACGGGCGTGTCGCGCCCTATGGCTGCATGGGCGGGGACGGCCAGCCGCAGTTCCAGGCCCAGGTGCTGACCCGCTACCGGGGCGGCCAGTCGGTGGCGGACGCGGTCGACGGGCCGCGCTGGCTGCTCGGGCGCACCTGGGGGTCGACCACCACCTCGCTCAAGGTGGAGGATCGCTTCGACCCGAGCCTCATCGACGCGCTGCGCCGCATGGGCCACGTGGTCGAGGAGATGGGCGGCTCCTACCTGGACGCGCTGGGCCATGCCGGCCTCCTCGTGCGCCATCCCCGCGACGGGCGGGTCGAGGCGACCCACGATCCCCGCTCCGACGGGGGCGCCCTGGGGCTCTGAGGCATCCGCCCGGACGGGGCGTCCTGCGGTTGCGGGGCGGGAGCGGTTGACACCTTCCGCCCTGCCCCTAAGACGCACGGCATGCGCTCCTACATCCTCACCCTCTCCTGCCCCAACCGGATCGGCATCGTCGCGGCGGTGGCGGGCTTCCTCGCCGAGCGCCAGGGAGACATCCTGGAGAGCGCGCAGTTCGACGACCGGGCCTCGGGCCGGTTCTTCATGCGGGTGCGCTTCGAGATCGCGGCGGACGAGTCGCCGCTGACCGAGGCGTTCCGGCCCGTGGCGGAGGCGTTCCGCATGGACTGGTCGCTCGGCGACGCAGCGCGCCGGCCCCGGCTCCTCATCCTGGTCTCGAAGTTCGGCCACTGCCTCAACGACCTGCTCTACCGCTACGGCTCGGGGCTCCTGAAGGCCGACATCGCGGCGGTGGTGTCGAACCACCGCGACTTCTACCGGCTCGCGGCATCTTATGACGTGCCCTTCCACCACCTGCCCGTGACCCCCGACACCAAGGTCGCCCAGGAGCGCCGCGTCCTCGACGTGGTGGCCGAGGAGCGGATCGACTGCGTGGTGCTGGCCCGCTACATGCAGGTGCTCTCGCGGGACATGTGCGAGGCGCTCGCCGGACGGGCCATCAACATCCACCATTCCTTCCTGCCGAGCTTCAAGGGCGCCGCGCCCTATACCCAGGCCCATGCCCGGGGCGTGAAGCTCATCGGCGCGACCGCGCATTACGTGACGCCCGACCTCGACGAGGGCCCGATCATCGAGCAGGACGTCACCCGCGTCGACCACACCATGACCCCCGACGACCTCATGGCGGCGGGCCGCGACGTGGAATGCTCGGTGCTGGCCCGCGCCGTGCGCTTCCACATCGAGCGGCGCGTGCTGCCGAACGGGAACAGGACAGTGGTGTTCCGATAGCCCGCCCCCCTCCCGTGGGGAGAGGGGCCGGGGGCGAGGGCGGCGGGCGCGGACCAGCGCGCACGCACCTCCCCACCTGTCGTCCCCGGGCTTGACCCGGGGACCCAGCACCACGATCCCGCCTGGATGGCCGGGTCAAGCCCGGCCATGACGAACGGAGAGGGCCAGCGAACCTCCCCGCGTGATCCCTCACCCCCAGCCCCTCTCCCATGCGGGAGAGGGGGGTTACCCCTCCGCCAAGAACCGCTCCACCTGCGCCCGCCGCGGCATCGGCGCGACCGCGCCGCGCCCCAGCGTCGCCAGCGCGGCGGCCGCGTTGCCGTAGGACGCCGCGCGGAAGGAATCGCCGGTGGCGAGCCATTCGGCCAGGAATGCGCCCGTGAAGGTGTCGCCCGCCCCCGTGGCGTCCACGGCCTCGACCCGCCGGCCGGGGATGCGCCGGCGCCCCTCGGGCGTCGCGACGAGCGTGCCCTCGGCACCCAGCGTCAGGGCGACGATGCGGGGGCCGAGCGCGAGGTAATGGTCGCAGATGCGGTCCGGATCCTCGAGGCCGGTCAGGAGCGCCGCGTCGTCGAGGCTCGGCTTGACGATGTCGACCAGCGCCACGGCGGCGTGGATGGTCGCCCGCGCCCGGTCGAGGGGCCACAGGCGCTGGCGAAGGTTGGTGTCGTAGCTCACGACGGTGCCGCTCGCCCGGGCGTGGCGGATGGCGGCGAAGACCGCGTCGGCGCAAGGCGTCGAGATCGCCTGGGAGATGCCCGACACGTGCAGGACCCGCGACGTCGCGATCGTTTCAAGCGGCAGCTCCTCCGGGCTCACCCGGCTCGCCGCCGAGCCCTCGCGGGCATAGGAGAAGCGGTGGCCGTCTGGGCCGTAGGCGATGAAGTACACGCCCGTGCGCCCGCCCGGCCGGACGATCACCCCCGAGCGGTCGACGCCCTCCCGGTCCCACAGGGCGAGGAAGTCCTCGCCGAAGGCGTCGTCGCCCAAAGCCGTGAACACCGCCCCGCGCGCGCCCTGCCGGGCCGCCGCCACCACGGCGTTGGGCACGTCGCCGCCGAAGCCCGGCAGGAACAGGGCCTCCCCCGCGCGATCGACCTGCGCTAGCTCCATGAGCGGCTCGCCGAAGCCGAGGACGTCGATGGTCTTCATGGTGGGCTCCGGTGTTCGCCTCTCCCCGCGTGCGGGGAGAGGGCTGAGACCCCCCTTGCCGGAGGTCGAGGCGAGCGCGGCAGCGCGGCGGTGAGGGGGCCTGGACGGGTGAGCGCCATCCTGAGACGCCCCTCACCCTCGTCCTTCGGGCTTGCTCCGGCCGCCGGTCCGAAGCCGGAGCCCTCTCCCCGCCCGGTGGGGAGAGGTGAGATCACGCCCTCCCCGGCAGCGCCGACGGCATCTCGCCCTCCAGCGCCACCACCTTGCCCGGGTTGAGGATGTTGTGCGGGTCCAGCGCCCGCTTCAAGGTGTGCATCAGGTCGATGGCGACGGGATCCTTGTAGAGGCGCAGCTCGTCGCGCTTGATCAGCCCGATGCCGTGCTCGGCCGAGATCGAGCCGTCGAGGCGCGCCACGATGTCGTGGACGATCCGGTTGAAGCGCTCCCACTCGGTCAGGTAGGCGGCCTTGTCCATGCCCACGGGCTGGCTCAGGTTGAAGTGGATGTTGCCGTCGCCGAAATGGCCGAAGGCGCAGACCCGCACCCCGGGCATCTCGGCCTCGCAGGCTCCCGTCGCCTCCGCGATGAAGTCGGCGACGCGGGAGACCGGAACCGCCACGTCGTGCTTGATCGAGCCGCCCTCCTGGCGCTGCACCTCGGAGAGCATCTCGCGCAGGTACCACATGGCCCGATTCTGCGCCTCCGAGGCGCCGATGGTCGCGTCCTCGACGATGCCGTCCTCGATCAGCGCGCCGAGCGCGGTCTCGAGCATGCCCGCGAGGTCGGCGTCCCCTTGAGCCGAGGCGAGCTCGACCAGCGCGTAGGCCGCGTGGTCGCCCTGGAGCGGGCGCACGGCGCCGTGGGCGTGCCGGAGCACGATGTCGAGGCCGAAGCGGGGGATGTACTCGAAGGCGGTCAACTGATCCCCGCAGGCCTCGCGCAGCCGGTCGAAGATCGCGAGCGCCGCGTGCGGCGAGGCGCAGCCGAGAAAGGCGGTGGCGCGGGCCCTCGGCTTGGGAAAGAGCTTGAGCACGGCGGCCGTGATGATGCCCAGCGTCCCCTCGGCGCCGACGAACAGGTCCTTCAGGTCGTAGCCCGTATTGTCCTTGCGCAGGCCTTTCAGGCCGTTCCAGATCCGCCCGTCCGCCAGTACCACCTCGAGGCCGAGCACCAGGTCGCGGGCATTGCCGTAGCGCAGCACCGCCGTGCCGCCCGCGTTGGTGGCGAGGTTCCCCCCGATCTGGCAGGAGCCCTCGGAGGCGAGCGACAGGGGAAAGAGCCGGTCGACGCCGTCGGCCGCGTCCTGCACGGCCTTCAGGGTCACGCCCGCCTCGACGGTCGCGGTGGCGTTGACGGGATCGATGGCGCGCACGCGGTTGAGGCGCGACAGCGACAGCACGACGCCGCCATAGGGCACGCCGCCGCCGACCAGCCCCGTATTGCCGCCCTGCGGCACCACGGGAACGCCCGCCGAAGCGCACGCCGCGACCACCGCCGCGACCTCCTCGGTCGAGCCCGGCCGCACGACCGCGACGGCATGGCCCCGATAGAGCCCGCGGGACTCGACGAGATGGCCCGCGACGTCGCCCTCGGCCGTGACGACGTGCTGCGGCCCGACCGCCGCAGCCAGCGCCTCGATCAGGCCCGCCAAAGGGGGAGCATGGATGGTCATGGACGCCTCCTGGAGGGCTATGTGTCACCGGGCCGGCCGGAAGGGCAAGGGGGCTGAACGCGCTCCCCTCTCCCATGGGGCGTGGGGAGCGCGCACCCTGGACATCAGCCCGCGCATCCCGCAAT
>DASPJU010000741.1:0-2882 GCA_035628475.1 Salinarimonas sp.
GGGGGCGCGGCTCACGGTCGACGGCGACGGCCGTCATCGCGGCTGCACCCCTAAGGGGCGGCCTGGCGACGTCGGACGGGGCGGGTGCCGTTGCACATGGCGCCCATATGCGCATCGGCGCGCTGCGAGTCAACGCCCGCAGGCGCCGAGGCGCGCAGATCGCCGCAGCCCGGAACGGGGCTGGCCGCCCTCCGTTCCCCGGCGAGAGAGCGGAGATGCAGCATGGGTTCCACCGCGCAGAAGTCCGACCCGAAGCTCTGGGAGCGGGTCAAGGCCGAGGTCACCAAGGGCGACAAGGGCGGCGACCCCGGCGAGTGGTCGGCCCGCAAGGCGCAGATGGCGGTGCAGGAATACAAGCGCCGCGGCGGCGGCTACAAGGGCCGGAAGTCCGAGGACAACCACCTCAAGCAGTGGGAGCGCGAGGACTGGGGCACCAAGTCCGGCAAGCCCTCGGGCGAGACGGGCGAGCGCTACCTGCCGAAGAAGGCGCGCGAGACGCTCTCCGACGCGGAGTACAAGCGCACCACGGCCAAGAAGCGCGCCGACGCCAAGGCCGGCCGCCAGTTCTCGAAGCAGCCCCGCGACATCGCCAAGAAGGCGGCCTCGGCGCGCGAGACGGGCAAGGGCGCGCGGGGCGTCGGGCGCAGCAAGGCCGACCTCATGGCGGAGGCGAGGAAGCGCGACATTCCCGGCCGGTCGAAGATGTCGAAGGCGCAGCTCGAGCGGGTCTTGTCCTGACCCCTCTCCCCGCCATGCGGGGAGAGGGCGGAGGCCTCCCTTGCCGGGGGCCGAGGCGAGGGCGGCGGCCCGAGGGTGAGGGGGCGTGGATGGGTGCGCTCCACCGTCCAGCCTCCCTCGTCCTTCGGGCTCGCCGCGCCTGCCATTCCGTGGGCGCGGCCCCCTCCCCGCCCTGCGGAAAGAGGAGTAGGCCTCAATAATCCACCCCCACCAGATACAGCCCCGCGGACGGCGCCATGGGCCCGCAGCGGCGGCGGTCGCGCGCGGCGAGCGCGGCCTCGACATCGTCGGGGGTGAGCTTGCCCGCGCCGGCCAGCGCCAGCGTGCCCACCATGGAGCGGACCTGGTGGTGCAGGAAGGAACGCGCCGAGGCGTGGACCCGGATCTCCTCGCCGATCCGCTCCACGTCGAGCCGGTCGAGGGTGCGCACGGGGCTGTCGGCCTGGCACTCGGCGGCGCGGAAGGTGGAGAAGTCGTGCCGGCCGGCGAGGCGTTGCGCCGCCGCGTGCATGAGGCCTGCGTCCAGGGCCCGGGGCACCTGCCAGACCCGGTGGCGCTCCAGCGCGCTGGGCGCCCGGCGGTTGAGGATGCGGTAGAGGTAGTGGCGCTTCACCGCGGACATGCGCGCGCTGAACGCGTCGTCGACCTCCTCGGCCGCGAGCACCGCGACCGATTCGCCCGCGAGCCTCAGCTTGGCGTTGACAGCGTCCCGCACCGTGTCGGCGCGCCAGGCCTTGGCAAGATCGACGTTCACGACCTGATGCGTCGCGTGCACCCCGGCATCCGTGCGCCCGGCGCACTGGACGCGCAGCCGCTCGCCGCAGAAGGCGAGGATCGCGGCCTCGATCGCGCCCTGCACGGAGGGCCCGTTCTCCTGCCATTGCCAGCCCACATAGGGAGTGCCGTCATATTCGACGACGAGCTTGTAGCGGGGCATGCTAGCCGCCCCCGTCATTCCGGAGCTCGGCGACGCCCAGAGCCCGGAACCCACGACTGGCCGACGGCGAACGAGTGGGTGTGTTGTGGGTCTCACCCGGTCGTGGGTTCCGGGCTCCGCTGCGCGGCCCCGGAATGACGGAGCAAGCCCTCACCCGAGCCGCGCTCCCGGCCCGAGCCGGGCCCCGCGCAGGAACTCCCCGGCGCTCATGGCGCCCCGGCCGGCGCGCTGGACCTGCACCAGGCGCAGCGCCCCCGTGCCGCAGGCGAGCGTGCCCTCGCCGTCGAGCAGCGTGCCGGGGGCGCCGGAGCCCTGCGCGGGCGCCGTGCGCAGCACCTTCACCCGCTCGGGACCCCGCCCGAGATCCGCCTCGAGATAGGCGCCGGGAAAGGGCGAGAGGCCGCGGACCTGGTCGTGCAGGGCGCGGGCGTCGCGCGAGAGGTCGAGGCGCGCCTCCTCGTTGGTGATCTTTTTCGCGTAGGTCACGCCCTGGTCGGGTTGAGGCGTGAAGGTGAGCCCGCCGCGCGAGAGGGCGGCGAGCGCCCGCACCATGAGGTCGGCGCCCAGGGTCATGAGCCGGTCGTGAAGCTCGCCCGCCGTCATGTCGGGAGCGATCGCGACCCGCTCCGCCATGGCGACGGGCCCCGTGTCGAGCCCCTCCTCCATGCGCATCACCGCCACGCCGCTCTCCGCGTCGCCCGCCATGACGGCGCGCTGGATCGGCGCCGCCCCGCGCCAGCGGGGCAGGAGCGAAGCGTGGAGGTTGAGGCAGCCGAGCTCCGGGATCCCCAGGATGCCCGGCGGCAGGATCATGCCGTAGGCCACCACCACCGCGACATCGGCCCCGTGCGCACGGAAGGCCTCTGCCGCCTCCTCGCCGCGCAGGGTCTTCGGGGTCAGGACCGGGAGGCCGAAGCGCTCGGCCATGCGGTGGACCGGCGAGGGCTTGAGGTCCATGCCGCGCCCCGCCGCCGCCGGCGCGCGGGTATAGCAGGCCACCACCTCGTGGCCCCCACCCACGATCTCGGACAGGGTGGGCACCGCGAAGTCGGGCGTGCCCATGAAGACGACGCGCAGCGTCATCCCTCCTCCTCGCGCCGGGCGGCCTTGGCGAACTTCTTGGTCACCCGGTCGCGCTTGAGCTTGGAGAGATGGTCGATGAAGAGGCGGCCGTTGAGGTGGTCGATCTCGTGCTGAAGGCAGGTCG
>DASPJU010000742.1:0-2479 GCA_035628475.1 Salinarimonas sp.
GCTGCCGTACGTCGGCGCCGAGTTCCGCGGCTCGCTCGAGCAGCAGCGCGTCGAAGATCCGGCGGTCGACCTGGAAGCCGCGCCAGGAGCCGCCCTCATCCGCGCCATAAGCCTCGAACCGGCGTGGCCCGCCCCACTCGATCCAGACGCCCTCCGGCCGCGCGCCCACGGCCCGGTGCAGGCGGTCGTCGACGCCGAGCTGACGCAACAGCGGCTCGATGCCGGGATGCAGCCCCTCGCCGGGGCGCTCTCGTGAGAATGCGTCCCGCTCGGCCACGACCACCGAGAGGCCACGCTGCGCGCAGGCGATTGCCGCGGCCCCGCCTGCCGGCCCGCCGCCGATGATCAGGACTTCGGCATCGATGTATCGTGACGCCATGATTCCCCGCCCTGGCGCACCAGCGCGCTCGTCGCATCCGAGAAGGCGAAGGCCTGCTCGCCCAGTTCCACCACCACGGACTGAAGGTCGGACGGATGCGGGCGCTCCGTCCCGGGGCGGAACAGGTGTAGGCCGTAGCGGCGCGCGCCTGCGAGCCGGCTTCCGGCTGCGGCTTCAGCCTCGCGCAGCGCTCCGTCGTCCGCCGCCACTGGGCGGAAGGACAGGACGGCCCAGCCGGCTTTCGCCTTGAGGGTCTCGACGACGGCTTTCCCCTTGTGCTGCTCGGCTAGCGCCGGATCGTGGATGCCCAGGCCCCAATAGACGCACGCCATCGCCATCACGCGCGTTTTCGTCTCCTCGAGGTCGATCCGCGCGAGCAACTCCGCCGTCATGCGATCGAGATTAGCGAGCATGTCGACCCGGTTTATGTCCGGATAGACGGCGACCTGCCGGCCCTCGATCGTCTCCAGCCGCGGCCCGCGCACCCCGTCCCAGGGCTTGTAGAGGCCCACGGCGGTCGGGACGATGCCGATCTCCTCGTCGGTGAGGGGCACGACTGTGGGCCAAGGATAATCGAAGCCCGGCCCCCGCTTGACAGGCGCGAAGGTCCGGGCGCTGTCGGGCGCGACCGCCGGCCAGTAGCTGCCGAGCGCGGCGCACAGCTTTACGTCCTCCACGAAGGGCGTCCCGAGCCCGAAAGACTGGAGGTAAGGCTGCACCTCGACATCCGGATCCGAGTAGTGGATGCCCTGGCTCGCATCCCAGCCAGGATCGAAGACGCCGGGCGACTGGTCCGGCAGGCCCGAGTAACGCGGCTTGAGCGGCAGCTTCGGTGCCGGCGTCGCGCCTGCGACAGGACCCGGATGGGCGACGAGCGCCGTCACCGTCGTGTCGTTGATGCTGAAGCCCGCCGGCAGGTGGATGTTGGCCGCCATCCGGCGCTCGGACAGGTGAATCGGCGGCACGGCCCACAGCGCCGCGCGCACGGCCTTGGGCACCTCGTTGCGCCACCAGAGGGTGAGGTCGCGCTGGCTGACCAGCGGAAAGAAGTCAGGTGGCGCCACGAGAGCATAGGCCGGTGCGCGGGTGCGGACCTCGGCGGTAATCTGCGGGCAGCGCGCCTCGATCCAGCCATCACCCGCGAAGTCGATGAAGTGCTGCGCTTGATAGCCGCCCGCGGAGAGGGTCTTCATCATCTCGGGATGATGGTTGAGGTTCTCAAGCGACCCGTCCTCGCGCAAGCGATGGCGGATACTAATGTATTCGGGCGCAGGACGATTAGTGGTGGGCGCTAGGCCCTCGAGGTAGGTGGGCTCCGTCTCGGCCGGGCCGGGCAGAATCTGCGCCGTCGAGAAATACATGACCCCTGGCTCGGCGACGAAGTCGCGCGGCACCTCGAAGGTGAGCCAGCGGTCCTGGTAGCGAGCGCGAACCGCGAGCGGCGCAGGGCGTGGTTCGAGCACGCCTTGACCGTACTCCGCCCGGCGGGAGAGCGAAGCGATCAACTCGTCGCGGATTACGAAAGGGAAGCGCTCGAGGTCGTCGCCCGTCCAGTCGCTTGGGTAACCCTGGGTTTCAAGGTAACGATGGAAGCGGCGGAGCTTCTCGTTGACGAAGCGGCTCGCGAAAATGACGTCCAAGTGCTGGCCCGCGATGCACTCGGGCCCGGAGAACAGCTTGTGGAGCGGGACCCAGAAGTCGCGCTTGTCATCGCCGCCCACAAAATCCTGCGGGCCGAAGCTGTCGCGGTCGCCTGGCGCGCGCATCGCGATATAGGCCGCGAAGCGCTGCGGCACCGCGCGGAAGGCGTAAGGGTCGGCCGGGTTGAGGGGATCGAAGGCGCGCGCCGCCCGATCGTAACGGGGCTCCGCCGTGCCCATCCGTGCGATACCCGTGCGCGAGAAGCAAAGATCCGCGTGCCGGCCATGGACGGTCGCGGGCGCGGCCCGGTAGTCGAGCGCGAACACCGCGATGCTGAGCGGTCGGCCGTCCGCTCGCCGACCTTCAGCGGCGGGCGAACCGGCGGCTGATCGAGTTCTGCGCCGGGCTGGACGAGGCGCGGCTGGCGCAGCGGTCGCCGCGGGCGTACGGCTCGATCCG
>DASPJU010000743.1:0-14451 GCA_035628475.1 Salinarimonas sp.
CCCGATGAACCTGTCCGCCGGCCAGATCGCCAAGGCCGCGGGCGTCCCGCGCACGCGCATCGAGCGAATCATGCGCGAGGAGGTCGGCATGACCGGCGACACGGCCCTCTGCCTCAGTCGGGTGCTCGGGACGAGCCCCGAGTTCTGGATGAACCTGCAGGGGCGCTACGAGCTGGAGACGGCCAGGCAGGCCCTGGGCGAGGAGATTGCGGGAATCAAGCCCATAGCGGCCTGATCCGTCACGCCATCACCACGTCCCCCGGCCCGACCTCTGCCTTGTCGGCTTCCGTCGCCATGAACTGCGCCCGCGCGAGCTCGGCGAAGCGGCCGCCCTTGGCGACGAGCTCGTCGAAGCTCCCCGATTCGATGATGCGGCCCCCCTCGAAGACGAGGATGCGGTCGGCGTTGCGGATGGTGGCAAGGCGATGGGCGATCACGAAGGTGGTGCGGTGGCGCATGACCTCGTCCAGCGCCAGCTGGAGCTTGCGCTCGGTGGCGGCGTCGAGCGCCGAGGTCGCCTCGTCCAGGATCAGGACGGGCGGGTTCTTGAGGAGCGCCCGGGCGATGGACAGGCGCTGGCGCTCGCCCCCCGAGAGCGAGCGCCCGCGCTCGCCAATCACCGTGTCGAGGCCCTCGGGCTGGCGCTCGAGGAACTCCTTGGCCTGGGCCCGCTCCATGGCCTCGATCATCTGCTCCTCCGTGGCGTCTGGGGCGCCCACCTGGAGGTTCTCGCGGATGGTGCGGGCGAACAGCATCGGCTCCTGGAACACCACGCCGATATTGCGCCTCAAGGAGGCCAAAGCCACGTCGCGGATGTCGTCGCCGTCGATGCGGATCGCTCCCGATTGCGGGTCGAAGGCGCGGTGCAGGAGGCCCAGCGTCGTCGACTTGCCCGATCCCGTGGCGCCCACCAGCGCCACGGTCTCGCCGGGGCGGACCCGGAACGACACGTCCGCTACCGCGGCGCGCTTGCCGTCGTAGGAGAAGGAGACGTTGTCGAAGGCGACCTCGCCCGCGAAGCGCTCCACGCTCTTGGCGCCCGCGCGGTCGTGCACCGCGGGCGCCGTGTCCACGATCTCGAAGAACTCGCCCATCTTCGGGGCCTGGAGGAAGAGCTGGTTGACGAAGCCCACCGCCTGCTCGAGCCGCCCGATCAGCATGGTGGCGAGGCTCATGAAGGTGACGACCTCGCCGATGGTGGCGAGCCCCTGGAGGTGCAGCCAGGTGCCGGTCAAGAAGATCGCGGTCACGGTGAGCGTCGCGGAGGCCCGCGTCGCGACGCTGGCCAGCGCCCACCAGGACAGGACGGGGTTCTGCGCCGCCAGCAGCTGGTGGATGATCCCGTGCAGGGCCTGGGTCTCGGCCTGGATGCGGGTGAAGGACTGGATGACGGGGATGTTGCCGAGCGCGTCGGAGGCGTGCTCGGCGAGGTTTGAGTGGTAGCGCTCCACCGAGCCCTGGAGCGTCTCGGTCTTGCGCAGCACGATGGCGGTGAGCACCGCGAAGACCGCGACCAGCGCCACCAGGAGGAGCCCCAGCCGCCAGTTGAGGAACACGGTGAGCGGCAGGAGCACCACGAGGGCGATGAGCGAGGCCAGGTGCTCGCGGAAGAAGCCGAGCCAGAGCCAGGCCATGCCGTTCGAGCCCTCGAGCATCACCTTCAGCACCCGGCCCGAATGGGTCTGGAGATGGAAGGCGAGCGGCAGCTCCAGCACGTGCTCGAAATAGGTCGCCATGACCCCGAGCCGGCGCCGGTGCGACAGGCGGTCGGCGTGCAGCGCCACCAGCACGCCGGCCACGATCGAGAACAGGCCGAAGGCGATCCAGGCCAGGATGAGCGGCGTCAGCGTCGCGAAGGTCACGGGGGCCGCGCCGGGATCTCGGCCCCGGGTGAGCGTGTCGATGATGCGGCCGAACAGCACGGGCTCCGCGAAGGCCGCGATGGCGAGCGCCACGTTGGCCCCCGCCAGCAGGGCGCCGATCCGCAGATCCGGACCCAGCTGCCGCAGGACGCGGATATAGAGTTGAACGAGCCACATGCGCGACGGATCATCCCTCCTCGGCCTGAACGGCGGCCGAACCGCTTAGCCCGGGGCCGGCGCCCCGTCCAGGTTCCACCACGAAAAGGCCGAGCGGGCGGGCGGGTTCCCCGGGGCGGGGTCGCGCGGCGGGCCGGGCGGGGCCGCCCTGCCGCCGCGCCCGGCCCTTAACGGAACCTTCAGCATAAAGCCTTACCCCTCGGTCCGACGACGCCCTCGGGTCGGGCGCGAAGGGGTTGCCATGGATCTCGCGACCGGCTTGGGCATCCTCGGCGGCATCGGCACGATCGTCGCCATCATCATGATCGACGGCGGCAACTTCGCCGCCTTCTTCGACGTGCACGCGGTGATCGTCATCTTCGGCGGCACCACGGCCGGCACGATGGTGCGCTTCCCCTTCTCCGTGATGATCCACGGCCTGCCCATGGGCCTGCGCTACGCCTTCCAGCTGAAGGCGAGCCATCCGCGCGAGCTCATCGCGGAGATCACCCAGGTCGCCGACCTCGTGCGCAAGAGCGGGCCGATGGCGATCGAGAACGTGCAGGTCAACGATTCCTTCCTGGCCCAGGGGCTGCGCTACATCGCGGACGGCTACGACCGGGACTTCATCCGCGAGACCATGGAGAAGGACCGGGACAATTTCCTCCAGCGCCTCGACGAGGGATCGAAGGTCTACCGCGCCTACGGCGACAGCGCCCCGGCCTGGGGCATGATCGGCACGATCCTCGGCATGGTGACGATGTTCGCCAACATGTCGGACCCCTCGAAGCTCGGGCCCGCCATGGCGACCGCGCTGCTCGCCACCCTCTACGGGGCGGTGATCGCCAACATGATCTGCCTGCCGCTCGCCGACAAGCTGCACATCAAGCTCGAGGAGGAGGAGATCGCCCGCTCCCTCATCATCGACGGCGTGCTCCAAATCCGCGACTCGCGCAGCCCCTCGGTGGTGAAGGAGATGCTCATGGCCTATCTCCCGGACCACCACCGGGCCGAGCTCGCCGAAGCGACCTGAGGGACCGGGACCGGTGGCCAAGAAGAAGCGCGGCGCGCATGGCGGTCACGGCTGGTTCGTGACCTTCGCCGACCTCATGGCCCTGCTCATGAGCTTCTTCGTCATGGTGGCAGCCTACTCGACCCAGGACCAGAAGAAGCTCCAGCTCGTGGCGGGCTCCATGCGCGACGCCTTCGGCACGCTCAAGGAATCGCGCTACTCGGGCATCATCGAGAAGGACGGCATCCCGACGCGGTCGCACCTGCACAACGCCAAGAACGTCCCGCCGGAGGAGGCGTCGGACCACACCACGCCCAACAACCTCAAGCGCCGGGAGGACGGGATCGCGGTCACGGCCTTCGACCGCGGCTTCGGCCTTGCCGCCGCCTCCCTGCGCCAGGCGCTGCAGGACATGCCCGAGATCGCCGAGCTGTCGAAGAACATCATCGTGGAGGAGACGAAGGACGGCCTCGACATCTCCATCGTCGACCAGGACGGGCGCGCCATGTTCCCCGAGGGCGGCCTGTACCCCTACGACCGCACCCGCCGCGTCCTGGAGCGCCTCGCCCCCACGCTCCGCCGCATGCCCAACCGCGTCGCCGTCACGGGCCACACGGCGGCGACGCGCCCCGGCCAGCGCCCGCCCGCCTCGCCCTGGGAGCTCACCAGCGGCCGCGCCGCCACGGTGCGCGAGATCCTCGCCTCCGCGGGCCTGCCCGACGACCGCTTCGCCGCCGTCACCGGCAAGGCCGACGTGCAGCCCCTCTTCCCCGACAATCCCTATCTCGCCCCCAACCGGCGCGTCACCGTCACGCTCCTGAAGGAAGCCCCGCCCCTGCCGCCGGGACGGTGACGCGCCCTCCTCAATAGAGCGGCGTCAGCCGCACGCCCGGCACGGGGAGCGGGCCGAGGAAGACGCGGCCGTTCTCGAGGCGCAGGGGCGGCAGGGGCTGCAGGGCGGCGTCGGATCCCCCCTGCGGGCGTCCCGCGCGGCCGGCCAGCGCGCCGAGCAGTCCCGCCGCGAGCCCGGCTCGGCCGTCGCCCAGCAGCGCCCGCAGGACCGTGTCGGCGCCTGCGGCCGCGCCCTCGATCCGGCCCTCGACCCGGTGCTCGGGGTCGAGCCCGAGCCGGCCGCGCGCCTCCAGGCGCCCGGCGCCCTTAACGAGCTTCAGGAGCACGATGTCGAGCGCGCCTCCCGACTCGCGCCAGCGCTCCAGCTCCGCCGCCACGGGCTCGCCGACGAGCCGAAGGCTCCGGGTCGCCCGGGCCTGGAGCTCGAGATCGGCGGGCTCGGGCGTGCCCAGCGCCCGGTCCAGGAGGGGCACGGCCGCCTGCCCGGCCCGGGCCACGATGTCGAGCGCGTCGTCGTCCCGCGCGGGGCTCGGGCGCGCATGGATCTCGAGGCGCGCCGCCGATCCGGCGAGCGGCTCCGGGGCCGGGCCGGTCACCTGCCAGGCGGCCTCGGTCATCACGGCGGAGAGCTGGCGCAGCCCCTCGCGGCTGGAGCGCACGCTCGCCTCGAACAGGCGCCAGCGGCCCTCCGCCGCGACTCCGGCCTCGGCGACCCGAAGGGGCCCGGCGAGCTGCACGATCACGTGGCGGGGCTGGTAGATCTGCGCCACGGCCTGGAAGCGGCCGGCCGCCGCCGTCAGGTCGCCCCGGCGCAGGCTCACCTCGGAGCAGCCGACCTCCACGCGGAAGGGGAAGCCGTCGACCGACCGGTCGGCGCAGGTCCATTGCCGGCCGGCCGCCGCCTCGCAGGCAAGCCAGGCGTCGATACCCTCCTCGGTGCGGGCGCGGATCACGAACCAGGCGAGGCACCAGGCCAGGATGACGAAGGCCACCACGGCGAAGGGCGCGAAGAGCCAGAAGCGGCTGCGCCGGCGGATCGGGGGAGCGGCGTCGTCCATGCGGGGGTCTCCGGGGTTCGGGAGGCGGGGGCGGCCCCCGCCATGCGGGGTTCTCCCATTGTCCGGACCCGGAGTAGCTGCTAGCGGCAAGCTCCCGCAAGGCGGCGTTTTGCCGGCAGGACACGATGGACGGCGATCTCTGGGTGTTCGGGTACGGCTCGCTGATGTGGCGGCCGGGCTTCCCCTACGGGGAGCGCGCGAGCGCGCTCGTGACGGGCTTCCACCGGGCCCTGTGCGTGCTCTCGCACGTGCATCGCGGCACCCCCGAGAGGCCGGGCCTCGTGCTCGGCCTCGACCGGGGCGGGACCTGCCGCGGCGTCGCCTTCCGGGTCGCCGCGGCCGACCGCGCCGCCACGATCGCCTATTTGCGCGAGCGCGAGCAGGTCACGGCAGTCTATCTCGAGATCGAGGTCGAGGCCGTCCTCGACGACGGGCGGCGCGTGAGCGCGCTCACCTACGCGGTCGACCCGGCCCACCCGCAATATGCTGGCGACCTGCCGCACGCGGAGCTCCTGCGCCATGTCCGCCAGGGCATGGGGCGCTCGGGCGCGAATCCGGACTATGTGCGCTCCACCTACGCCCACTTGATCGAGATCGGCGTCGAGGACGAGGTCCTGGCCCGCCTCGTGCGCGACCTCGAGGGCGGCGCGTTCACGCGATGATGTCGGGGGTGAGCTGATCGTGCAGCACCGCGATGCGGTCGCGCAGGTAGAGCTTGCGCTTCTTCAGCCGCTGGATCTGAAGCTGGTCGCCCGCGACCATGTGCTCCAGGGCCTCGATCGCCGTGTCGAGGTCCCTGTGCTCCTGCTTCAGGCGGGCAAGCTCCGCTTCGAGATCCGTGGCGTCGTCGGTCGTCCCGTCCGAAATCATATTCGTCCTGCCGCGGGCGCGTCGCGAATGGGGGTCGAAACAGGAGCGAACTATGCTTCGCGCGGCGGCGCAGGGCAAGCGGCCGAGCAGGCGGGACGGGGCGGTCGCTTGATGCCGGATGCGGCGCCGGGACACGATCGACGGCTCGAGGGAGGAGCTTGGTCGCGCCCGCCCGGTCGAGCCGGATCGCGTGGCCGGGCGTCGCAGCGGGGCGGGCGCTTCCGCGACGAGCCCGGACAACGGCGAGGCGCCCGCGGCATCGGAGGGTCACGCATCTGAAGCAGAGATCTTGACAAAGTCAAAATCGCCGTCATGCTGGACACATCTTTCCAATGTAAAGATCGATCCATGTCTCTCGACCAGCTCTTCTCGCTCGCGGGGTCGCTCGCCCTCCTCGGCTGGATCTGCCTCGCGCTTGCGCCTCTCGCCCCGACGATCCTGCTCCCGCTCGGCGGCTTCGTCTTCCCCGCCGCGCTCTCCGCGGGCTACGCCGGGCTCATCGCGGCGTTCTGGGGTTCGTCCTCCGGGGGCTTCGGCTCGCTCGATGCGGTGGCGGCCCTGTTCCAGAGCCGCGGCGTGCTGCTGGCGGGCTGGGTGCATTACCTCGCCTTCGACCTGTTCGTGGGCGGCTGGATCGTACGCCGCGCCCGGCGCGAGGGCTTGCCCCACGCGCTCGCGCTCCTGTGCCTGCCGCCGACCTTCCTGTTCGGCCCCGTGGGCCTCCTCGCCTTCCTAGCCCTTCGCGTCGTCCGGCGCCTTCGCCGGCCAGCACCGCAGCCCGGAGCCCTCGCATGACCGCCCTTGCCCTCCCGCGCGTCGCCCGCGGCCCCGCCGGGCGCCTCCTCGACGCCCTCATCGGGCGCGACCGCCCCCTCGCGCTCGCCGGCCTAGCCCTCCTGGCGCTGGTCCCCGCCTTCGCGCTGGGGCTCGCCCTCGACCCGCGCACGCTCCACGACGCGCCGATCTGGCTGAAGCCGCTCAAGTTCGCGCTCTCGCTCGGCGTCTATCTCCTGACGCTCGCCTGGTTCATGGGCGACCTGCCGGACGCCGTCCGCCGGGGCCGGTCCGCCGCCGCCATTCGCGCCATCGCCCTCGGGGCGGCGGGGTTCGAGATGGCCTATATCGCCCTCCAGGCCGCGCGCGGCCTGGGCTCCCACTACAATGTGGGCGACCCGTTCCACGCCGCCATGTACGGCCTCATGGGCGTCGGCGCCGTGGCGCTCACCGCCATGAGCCCCTGGCTCGGCGCGCTCGTCGCCCGCTACCGCCCGGCCCATCTCGCGCCGGCGCTCCTTTGGTCCATCGTGCTGGGCCTCGTCCTCACCTTCGTGCTCGGCGCGGGCAGCGGCGCCGTGCTCTCGGCCGGCGACGGCCACTGGATCGGCGGCGCGCGCTCGGACGCGAACGCCCTGCCGCTCCTGGGCTGGTCGCGCACCGGCGGCGACCTGCGCGCGGCGCATTTCCTGGGGATGCACGCCATGCACGTCCTCCCGGCGGTGGGCCTTCTTGCAGCGCGCCGCCTGCCGGCACGGGCAGGCGTCATGACGGTGCTCGCCGCGGCGGCAGGCTACAGCGCGCTCACGGGCCTGGTGTTCTGGGGAGCGATCCTGGGCCTGCCGCTGGTGGGGTTGTGAGGCATCCAAGAGCGAGTCGGCGGCGCGGATACCTTTGCGACGCGCCCCATTCTTGAACGGGGTGTCGGCCGACGCACCATCCGGAACGATCGCGCACTCCTCCTGAATCCGCGCAACAGAACGTGGCTCTTTCAGGATCATCGGCGCCGTCCTAGCTCCCGCGCGGCGGGAGGAGCGCGCGTCATGTCGTCGACCCTCGCCCTCTTCCCCCCCGCCATCCCTGGCGTTAAGGTCCCGCCCTCCTCGCCGGCCCCCGCCGGCGGGCCATCCCGCGAGGTCCCATGCCCTCATCCGAGGCCGATCTGATCGCCGACCGGCGCCGGCTGCGGCGCAAGCTGTCCTTCTGGCGCGTGCTCGCGGTCCTGGCCGCGATCGGGGCCGTGGCGACGCTCGGGCTCGTGGCCACGGGGCGGGGACCGGGGGCGGCCGTGACGGGGCAGATCGCCCGGGTCGAGATCGACGGCTTCATCGGCTCGGACCAGCAGCGCATGGCGGACCTGTTCAAGCGCGTGGGCGAATCGGGCTCGGTGCAGGGCGTCATCGTCTCGATCGACAGCCCCGGCGGCACCACCACGGGGGCCGAGGAGCTCTACCGCTCGCTCCGGCGTCTCGCCGAGAAGAAGCCCGTCGTGGCCTTCGTGGAGGGCACGGCCGCCTCGGGCGGCTATATCGCGGCGCTGGGCGCCGAGCGGATCGTCGCCCGCGAGACCGCGCTCGTGGGCTCCATCGGCGTGCTCTTCCAGTACCCGGACGTCTCGGCCCTGCTGCAGCGCTTCGGGGTCAAGGTCGAGGAGATCAAGTCGAGCCCGCTCAAGGCCGCGCCGAGCCCCTTCGAGCCCACCTCGCCGGAGGCCCGCGAGGCGCTCGCCAGCGTGGTGCGCGACACGTTCGAGTGGTTCAAGGGCCTGGTCGGCGAGCGCCGCAGCCTCACCCCGGAGGGGCTCGCGGCGGTGGCGGACGGGCGCGTCCATTCGGGACGCCAGGCGGTCGCCCTCAAGCTCGTCGACGAGGTCGGGGGCGAGCGCGAGGCGCAAGGCTGGCTCGAGCGCGAGCGCAAGGTCGCCAAGGACCTGCCGATCCGCACCTGGAAACCCCGGCGCGACGGGGACGGCATCGGGCTGCTCTCGGCCGCCGCCTTCGGCGCCGATCTCATGGGCCTCGAGCGCGTCGGGACGGCGCTGCGGCGCGTCGAGGTCGCGGAGCGCCTGCGCCTTGACGGTCTCCTGGCCCTCTGGCAGCCTGTAGTTGAGAAATAATTCCGCATTCCCTGAGAGGTCAGGTCCATGATCAAATCCGAGCTCGTGGCGCGGATCGCCGAGCGCAACCCGCATCTCTATCAGCGGGACGTGGAGACGATCGTGAACGCGATCCTCGACACGATCGCCGACGCGATGGCTCGCGGCGACCGGGTCGAGCTGCGCGGCTTCGGCGCCTTCTCGGTCAAGAGCCGCGACGCCCGCACCGGCCGCAACCCGCGCACGGGCGAGGCCGTTGAGGTGGCTGAAAAGGCCGTGCCGGTGTTCAAGACCGGCAAGGAGATGCGTGCCCGCCTCAACGCCGACACGGCTGCGCCCGAGCCCCTGCGGGCGCGGGCCTGACCCCGGAGGAGCCCACCGTGAAGACCTTCCTGAAGGCGCTCGTCCTGATCCCGCTCGCCATCGTGGTGGTGCTGCTCGCCATCGCCAATCGCGGGTCGGTGCGTCTCTCGCTCGACCCGTTCTCCGTCGACCAGCCGATGCTGGCCTACAATCTGCCGCTCTACCTCGTGCTCTTCGGCGCCGTGATGCTGGGGGTCCTCATCGGCGGGATCGCGACCTGGTTCGGCCAGGGCGGGCACCGGCGCGCCGAGCGCCGCTACCGCCGCGAGGCGCGCGGCCTGCGCCAGGAGGTCGGGCAGACGCGTCAGCATGCCGGCGGCCTGCCGGCCCTGACGTCGCCCTCCAACCGCTAGTACCTCCGCGATGCGCGTCGTCACGGCGGCCGAGATCGACGCCGCGCTCGGCTTCCCGGCCCTGATCGAGGCGCTGGCGGATGCCTTTCGCGGGGACGTGGTGACGCCGGTGCGCCATCATCACGAGATCGCGCGCGACGGCCACGACGCGACCCTCCTGCTGATGCCGGCCTGGACCGGGGCGGGCGGGCATGTCGGCGTCAAGGTGGTGTCGGTCTTCCCCGAGAACGGCGCGCGGGGCCTGCCCTCGGTGATGGGCACCTATCTCCTGATGGAGGGCGCCACCGGCGCGCCGCTCGCGGCGCTCGACGGCGCCCGCCTCACCCTCTGGCGCACCGCCGCGGCCTCGGCGCTGGCGGCCTCGCACCTCGCGAGCCCCGGGGCAGCCCGCATGGTGATGGTCGGGGCGGGGGCTCTCGCGCCCTTCCTGATCCGGGCGCACGGGAGCGTGCGGCCGATCGAGAGCGTGGCCCTGTGGAATCACCGCCCCGAGCGGGCGCAGGCGCTCGCCGCCGAGCTCGCGGCCCAGGGGCTGCCGGTGCGGGCCGTCGACGACCTGGAGGCCGCGGTGCGCGAGGCGGACCTCGTCTCCTGCGCGACGCTCTCCCGTGCCCCCGTGGTCCGGGGCGCGTGGCTGAAGGCCGGCGCCCATCTCGATCTCGTGGGCGCCTTCAACCTCCACATGCGCGAGGCCGATGACGCCGCGCTCCTGCGCTGCGCGGTCTATGTCGACACCCCGGCGGCCTTGCGCGAGGGCGGCGACGTCGCGCTGGGCATCGCGGGCGGCGCGATCACCGAGCGCCATGTGCGCGGCGACCTCGCGGCGCTCTGCCGCGGCACCGCGGCCGGCCGCGAGGACGCGGGGCAGGTCACGCTGTTCAAGTCGGTCGGCACGGCGCTGGAAGACCTCGCCGCGGCCGTCGCGGTCTGGCGGGCGGTGGCGGGGTGAAATCGCGCCCGAGCGCGCCTATACTGCCCCCATGAACGCTCCCGTCATCCCCCGCGCCATCCTGCGCCGCCACGCGGCGACGATCGAGGCGCGCTTTCCGCCGAAGGTCTTGGGACTGCTGCCCCAAGGCTCGGCCGGGCACGTGCGCGACCCGGACGGGCTCGCCTTCCTCGCCGAGAAGAGCGGATCGTTGAACCTTCTTGACCTCTGTGACGCGGAACTCGCCCTGTCCGACGTTGTGGGCCGACCGGTCGGGATCGTCCTCGTGAGCGGGCTGCAGGGGCGCGAGGCGGGCGGCCCTCCGCGCCGCGTCGAGGCGCTATGACGCGCGCCGCCCTCGACCGGCTCTCCGACGCCCGCCGCGCGATCGACGCCATCGTCGATGCGGCGATCGGTCTGGAGCGGGACCTGTTCGTCTCGAAGGGAGAGATCCAACACGCGGCGCTCGACAATCTCATCCTCATCGGCGAGACCCTCGGGCAGGTTGCGCCGACCACGAAGGCGCTGGCGCCGGACGTCCGCTGGCGTTCGATCACGGGCATGCGCAACGTCCGCGTTCATGCCTATCGGCAAGCCGATCCCCTCGTCGTCGGCTCCGTCGTGATCGACGAACTCCCCCGTCTCGACCGGCAACGTGAGGCGCTGATCCAGGATCTGCAGGGACCGGCCGCATGACCCCCCTCGTCAAGATCTGCGGCCTCTCCACCCCCGAGACCGTCGATGCGGCGCTCGACGCGGGCGCCGACATGATCGGCCTGGTGCGCTTCCCCAAGAGCCCCCGCCATGTCGAGCTCGAGACGGGCGCGGCGCTCGCTGGACGCGCGCGGGGGCGGGCCGACGTGGTGGCTCTCCTCGTCGACCCGGACGACGCGGAGCTTGCCCGGACGCTCGAGGCCCTGCGCCCCGACCTCCTCCAGCTCCACGGCCGCGAGAGCCCTGAGCGCGTGGCGGACATACGGGCCCGCTTCGGCGTGACCGTCATGAAGGCGGTGGGCATCGCGGGGCCGGGCGACGTGGCGGGGCTCGCCGCCTATGCCGCGGTCGCCGACCGGCTCCTGGTCGACGCCAAGCCCCCGGCCGATGCGGGCGCGCTGCCCGGCGGCAACGGCCTGTCCTTCGACTGGCGGCTCGTCGCGGGCCTCGATCCGGGCCGGCCGCTCATGCTGTCGGGGGGGCTCGACGCGGGCAATGTCGGCAAGGCCCTTCGCCTCACGGGGCTCGCCGGGGTCGACGTTTCCTCCGGCGTGGAGCATAAGCCGGGGCAGAAGAGCCCCGAGAGGATCGCCGCCTTCGTGCGGGCCGCCCGGAGCGCCGACAGGATCGCATGAGGAGGCCGCGTTGACCGCGCCGCAGACGCCCAATTCCTTCCGCACCGGCCCCGACGAGCGCGGGCATTTCGGCCTGTTCGGCGGCCGCTTCGTCGCCGAGACCCTGATGCCGCTCATCCTGGAGCTGGAGAGGGCCTACACGGCCGCCAAGGCGGACCCCGCCTTCGCGGCCGAGATGACCTCCTACCTGAAGCATTACGTGGGCCGCCCGAGCCCGCTCTACTTCGCGGAGCGGCTCACCGAGCATCTCGGCGGGGCCAAGGTCTATCTCAAGCGCGACGAGCTCAACCACACCGGCGCCCACAAGGTGAACAACGTGCTGGGCCAGATCCTGCTGGCGCGCCGCATGGGCAAGGAGCGGATCATCGCCGAGACGGGGGCGGGCCAGCACGGGGTCGCGACCGCGACGCTCTGCGCCCGCTTCGGCCTCAAGTGCGTGGTCTATATGGGCGCCGTCGACGTGGAGCGGCAGAAGCCCAACGTCTTCCGCATGAAGATGCTGGGCGCCGAGGTGGTCCCCGTCCAGTCGGGCTCGCGCACCCTGAAGGACGCCATGAACGAGGCCCTGCGCGATTGGGTCACGAACGTCGCCGACACATTCTACTGCATCGGCACGGTCGCCGGGCCCCATCCCTATCCGGCCATGGTGCGCGACTTCCAGTGCGTCATCGGCACCGAGGCGCGCCAGCAGATGCTGGAGGCGGAGGGGCGCCTGCCGAACTCGCTCGTCGCGGCCATCGGCGGCGGGTCGAACGCCATCGGGCTCTTTCACCCCTTCCTGGACGATCGGGAGGTCGAGATCTACGGCGTCGAGGCGGCGGGCCACGGCCTGTCCTCGGGGCTGCACGCGGCCTCGCTCACGGGCGGCAGGCCCGGCGTGCTGCACGGCAACCGCACCTATCTGCTCATGGACGACGACGGGCAGATCCAGGACGCCCACTCGATCTCGGCGGGGCTCGACTATCCGGGCATCGGCCCCGAGCACGCCTTCCTACACGACCAGGGCCGGGTGACCTATCTCTCGGCCACCGACGACGAGGCGCTCGCCGCCTTCCAGCTCTGCTCCAAGCTCGAGGGCATCATCCCGGCGCTGGAGCCGGCGCACGCGCTCGCCAAGGTGATCGAGCTCGCGCCCACGAAGCCGCGGGACCATCTCATGGTGATGAATCTCTGCGGGCGGGGCGACAAGGACATCTTCACGGTGGCGGAGCATCTAGGCGGGCTATAGGGGCGGCCTCGTCCCCAGCCGGTCGGCCAGAAGGAGGTGAGGGCTCGGGGCGAAGGGGTTCACCACCGTCACGCCCTTCCATACGACGCTGTCCAGCATGTCCTCCGACAGCAGCATGACGCATCCGGCGCGCGCCGCGGTCGCAAGGATCATGGCGTCCCAGATCTGGAGCCCATGGCTGCCGGCGAGATGGAGGGCGTCGTCGCACGTCTCCTCGTCGGCGGTGAGCAGGGCGAACCGATCGCGCCACCGGCCGACCCGCCCACGCGCCTCGGCGGCCGGACGACCGAACTTGCGGACCAAGGCCGCGAGGAGTTCGCGAATAGCCGCTCGCTTCCCCGATTGAGCGCATCGGAATCCTCGGGAGGCATGTCCGGGAACCGACGCTCATAGCGAACGTGCCGACGCGGCTGCTTAGGGTGCCCGGAGAGCGGCACAAGCCGTGCCACCGGCCTGCCGTCGCGGGCGGGCATGGCGTCCTCGACCTGCCCCGGTCGATGTGGTCGACGGGCTTCGACGGGTACGTCTCGGCCTCGATCGTGTCGGCGGTCGGCATGGTCGTTCCCTGGCCGATCTTGGCCAAGGCTGGGGCCTCGCACCCCGCCGGCAACCGGCCCGACCTTCCCCCGCCGCGCCGCCCATGCTAACCACCCGCGCCATGACCGCCCGCATCGACGCCACCTTCGCCCGCTGCCGCGCCGAGAACCGCGCCGCGCTCGTCACCTACGTGATGGCCGGCGACCCCGACCCGGAGACCGCTTTCGCGATCCTCCAGGGCCTGCCCGGGGCCGGGGCCGACATCGTGGAGCTGGGCCTGCCCTTCACGGATCCCATGGCGGACGGCCCCGCGATCCAGGCCGCGGGCCTGCGCGCCCTGAAGGGGGGGCAGACGACGGCCAGGACCCTCGACCTCGTGCGCCGTTTCCGCGAGGGCGACCGGAGCACCCCCGTCATCCTGATGGGCTACTTCAACCCGATCTATCGGTACGGCGTCGAGCGCTTCCTGGCGGATGCCGGGACGGCGGGAGTCGACGGGCTCATCGTCGTCGACCTGCCGCCCGAGCACGACGACGAATTGTGCCTGCCGGCGCTCCAGGCGGGCCTCGCCTTCGTGCGGCTCGCCACGCCCACCACCGACGACCGGCGCCTTCCGGCGGTGCTCGCGAACACGGCAGGCTTCGTCTACTACGTCTCCATCGCCGGCATCACCGGCGCCGCGACGCCCGACTTCCACAAGGTCGCGGGGTCGGTGGAGCGGATCAAGCGCCACACGCCGCTGCCCGTGGTGGTGGGCTTCGGCGTCAAGAACGCCGCGCACGCGGCCGCGATCGCGCAAGGAGCCGACGGCGTCGTGGTCGGCTCGGCCCTGATCGAGGCCCTGCGCGCGACGCTCGACGGCGATGACCGCGCCGGTTCCGGCACCGTGGATGCCGTGCTCGGCCTCGTGCGGGAGATTTCGGGCGGCGTGCGCTCCGTGGAGAAGCGCGCCGCCGCGTGACCTCCACCTCTCCCCGCTCCCTTCGGTCGCCTGCGGATCGGCAGGCGACCGAA
>DASPJU010000744.1:0-2985 GCA_035628475.1 Salinarimonas sp.
GAGCACAGCCTGGCCCACCTTGAGGTCGCGCGAGGCGCCGACGGCGACGGGGGGCGGCGGCTCGCGCACGCGTCCCAGCCGCAGCACCGCGATGTCGTAGTTGGGCGCCGTGCCGACGATGCTGGCCGGCACGATCTCGCCGGAGGCGAGGCGGATCTGCACCCCCGCCGCGCCCTGGACCACGTGGTTGTTGGTGACCACGTGGCCGGCCCGGTCCCAGATGAAGCCCGTGCCCGATTGCTGGCCGCCGCCCCCGCCCTCGGGTCCTTCCGGCGCCCCGAAGGGGTCGTCCCGGTCGGGGGCCGCGAGCGCGCGCGGGTCGGGCTGGGCATAGACGTGGACCACGGAGGGCGAGACCCGCTGGAACAGGTCCACGATCGCGGATTCGTTGGGCCCGAGGTCGCCCCGGGCCGCGACGGCGCGCGGCGCGCTCTCGCTCAGCATGTAGCGGGCGATGTAGGGCTCGGCCACGAAGGCCGCGAGCAGCGCGACGACGGCGAAGAGCGCGATGCGGACGAAGCGGTCGGACAAAGGGGATCTCCGGCGGGGCGAACCCCCTAACGCACGAGGCGCGGCTTTGGATCGCCCCCTCAGCCGCGCGGCAGGCCCTCGCGCAGGCACCAGGGATTGCGCCCGCCCCGAGTCGCCGGGAGCGCCACCTCGCGGGCCACGAGGGCCTGGGCGACGTTGCGCCCGCGCGCGCTGACCTGCGCGAGCCGCACCCCGCGCCGGGTGACGTTGCCGGTCGGGGTGACGACGATGGGCCCGTTGCGCATCAGCCGCACCAGGGTCTTGCGCGCCTCGCGCCCGCGCAGGCGCTCGTAGAGGCAGGCGCCCCGGGCCGTGCGCGGCGAGCGGATGCCCGCGATCTGGTAGAGGTCGCGGCCGACCCGGAAGGTGGCGCTGCCCACGACGGTCACGTCCTTGGGCGCCAGCGTGAGACGGCCGGGAGCCTGGGCGGGCGTGGCCGCCGTCGCCGCGGGCTCGGCGGGATCCGCCGGCGCGGCCGGGGCCTGCGCGCGGGCCGGGACGGGCGCGAGCAACAGGGCGGCGAGGGCCAGGGCGGCGGCCGACAGGGCGGCCCGGCGAACCTGCATGCGCGTCTCCTCGTTCGATGCCCCGATCACGGGATATGGGATGGCCGATCCCTGCGGGAAGGGCAACGGCCCAGCCGTTCACGCTTGCGCGACCATGGTCCTGGACGGATCGCCGCGAGGACATCCGACGAAGGAACCCGCCGGAGCCCCTCCGGCCCTTCCGAAAGCGGCGGACAGCCTCTAGGGTGCGGGCCGCACCCTTCAACCACGCCCTCCCATGATCGATCCGCATCTCACCGAATGGGTGAGCCAGATCCTGCGCTGGATCCACGTGATCACGGCCGTCGCCTGGATCGGCTCGTCCTTCTACTTCATCCATCTCGACCTCAGCCTCCGCAAGCGCGAGGGGCTCCCGCGCGGCGTCGGCGGCGAGGCCTGGCAGGTCCATGGCGGCGGCTTCTACCGCATGCAGAAATACCTGGTGGCCCCGCCGGAGCTGCCCAAGGAGCTCACCTGGTTCAAGTGGGAGAGCTACGCCACCTGGATCTCGGGCTTCTTCCTCATCGTCTGGATCTACTACGTTCAGGCCGACCTCTACACGGTCGACCCGGCGGTGCGGGGGCTCGCCGGATGGCAGGCGGCGGCGATCGGCATCGGCGCGCTCGCGGCCTCCTGGATCGCCTACGACCGCCTGTGCAAGTCGCCCCTGGGGCGGAACGACGTGGCGCTGGGCGCGGTGCTGTTCGGCTTCATCCTGCTGGCGTCCTGGGGCTTCCACCTGGTCTTCTCGGGCCGCGCCGCCTTCCTGCACACGGGGGCCATGATCGCGACCTGGATGACCGCGAGCGTCGCGATGGTGATCATCCCCAACCAGCGCAAGGTGGTGAACGACCTGCTGGCCGGGCGCACGCCGGATCCGGCGCTGGGCCTCCAGGCCAAGCAGCGCTCGCTGCACAACAACTACCTCACCCTGCCGGTGATCTTCCTGATGCTGGCCAACCATTACCCGCTCTCGTGGCAGTCCCGGTACTCGGTCGCCATCGTGGGGCTGGTGCTGGTGGCGGGCGCGGTGATCCGGCACTTCTTCAACGCCAAGCACGCCGACCGGGGCACCCCCTGGTGGACCTGGGGCGTGGCGGCGGCCTGCATGGCGCTCGCGGCCTGGCTGTCCGTGATCGGCAAGCCCGGCGAGACCGCCGCGCCCGCGGCCGCCGCGGCGACCGCCCCCACCCCCGTCTTCGAGATGGCCGTGCTCGCGATCCAGTCGCGCTGCTCCATGTGCCACATGGCGGAGCCCGCCTGGGCCGGCATCGCCGTGCCGCCCAAGGGCGTGCGCCTCGACACGCCCGAGGAGATCGCCCGCCACGCGGAGGCGATCCGGGTCCAGGCGGTGATGACCCACGCCATGCCGCCCAACAACCTCACCGAGATGACGCTGGAGGAGCGCCGGGCGGTGGCGGATTGGCTGCGCGAGCGGCGGGGGTGAGGGGCTCCCTCTCCTCGCCCGTGCGGGAGAGGGATGCACGACCTGCCAGCGGGTGAGGGCGGCGCGCCAGAACCAGCGCGCGCGCCCGCCTCCACTTGTCATCCCCGGGCTTGACCCGGGGATCCAGCTCCACGCGTCGACTGGATGGCCGGGTCAAGCCCGGCCATGACGACGAAGAGGTGGCGCCGACGTCCCGAGCCGGCCGCCCTCACCCCCGGTCCCTCTCCCATCCGGGAGAGAGGGCCTCGACTCGCCGCCCGAACTCTGCTTTTCCGTGCCCACCCCTCGGAGATCCCCCATGCCCGACCTGAATCTCAAGGCCGCCCAGAAGATCGTCGCCGCAGCCATCAAGGAGGCGCGCGAGCGCGGGTTCAAGCCGCTGGCGGTGGCGGTCTACGACGCGCGGGGCGCGCTGAAGGCGTTCGGGGCCGAGGACGGGACGAGCCTGAAGCGGGGCGAGAT
>DASPJU010000745.1:0-4023 GCA_035628475.1 Salinarimonas sp.
CGCGCTCCCATGCGGTCGGCGACGGCTCGTTGGCCCTGGGCCGCGACGCCGTCGCGTCCGGCGCCTCCAGCACCGCCGTCGGCGCGTCGGCGCGCGCGCAGGGCAGCGGCGCGGCCGCCCTCGGCAGCCAGGCCATGGCGGACGGCCGCTCCGCGCTCGCCCTCGGCGAGGGCGCGCGGGCGACGGGCGCCGACACCCTCGCGGCCGGGCGCGACGCCCGCGCGACCGCGATCGGCGCGGTGGCGATCGGGTCGGGCTCGCTGGCGAGCGAGGCCCATACCGTGTCCTTCGGCGGCGCCGGCGCGGAGCGCCGCCTGGTGAATGTCGGGACGGGGCTCGCGGCCACCGACGCCGTGAATCTGGGGCAGATGCACGCCACCGTCGCGACCGCGACCGCCACCATCGCGGGCGCGACTGCCACGGGCGCGGGCGCCGCCGCCGCGGGCCAGGGCGCCGCGGCATCCGGGACGCGCTCGGCGGCCTTCGGCGCCAACGCCCTCGCGTCGGGTGCCGGGGGCGTCGCGATCGGCGCGGGCGCGCAGGCGCTCGCCGACGGCTCGGTGGCGCTGGGGCCCGGCGCCGTCGCGAGCGCCCCGGGCACGGTCTCCGTCGGCGCCCCCGGCGCCGAGCGGCGCATCGTGAACCTCGCCCCGGGGCAGGGCGCGAGCGACGCCGCGACGGTGGGGCAGGTCGACGCCTCGGCCGTGCGGGTCGTGGGCCGCCTCCAGCCGCAGATCAATACCTTGGGCGGGCGCGTCACGGGACTGTCGCACGACATCGACGCCCTGGGCCGGCGGGTCGCGGCGGTCTCGGACGAGGTCGGCCGCAACCGGCTCGAGGCGCGGCGCGGCATCGGCGCCGCCATGGCAATGACGGGAGCGCCGATGCCCTCGGCCCCCGGCCGGACGAGCTGGGCCGTCAACACGGCCATGTTCCAGGGCGAGCTCGCGATCGGCGCGGCTGTCTCGCACCGCTTCGACACCCGGGCCCCGCTCGCCCTGAACGTGGGCATCTCCCATGGCGGCGGCTCGCAGGTCGGCGCCCGCGTCGGCCTCGCGGGCGAGTTCTAGAGAAATCTCGCGGAGAAGTGGGTTCCGGTCCTCCGCAAGGACATGTGACCCGTCAAAGACCTAGACTCCGTCACGCGGATCCGGAACCGCGCGACGGAGTCTAGGTGCCGGCCAAAGAAAAACCCCGCCGGCGGACCGGCGGGGCTTGGCATCGCGGGAGGGTTCGCCCGGCGGGAACCCGCCGGGCCGGATCAGTTCGGCACCTTCGTCGGGGCCGCGGTGTTCGAGGCGCCCTGGCGCTGGCCGCGCAGGAACTCGTAGGCCGCGATGAGCTGCTTGTCCTTGGCCGGATCCGGCGGGACATAGGCCGAGGAGCCGCCGCGCTCCTCCTTGTCGTTCTTCAGGTGGCCGCGCAGGCCCGCCTCGCCCTTGGTCTCGTCCTTGCCCTTGAGCTCGTCCGGGATCTCCTGGAGCACCTCGCGGTCCGGGTCGATGCCGCGCGCCTGGATGACACGGCCCGACGGCGTGTAGTAGCGCGCCGTGGTAAGGCGGAGCGCCCCGGCCTCGGAGCCGCGAGGCCCGAGCGGGATGATGGACTGCACCGAGCCCTTGCCGAAGGAGCGCGTGCCCATGACGGTGGCGCGCTTGTGGTCCTGGAGGGCGCCGGCCACGATCTCGGACGCGGAGGCCGAGCCGCCGTTCACCAGCACCACGAGGGGCTTGCCCTTGGTGAGGTCCCCGCCCTTGGCCGAGAAGCGCTGGGTCTCCTCGGCGTTGCGGCCGCGGGTGGAGACGATCTCGCCGCGCTCCAGGAAGGCGTCGGAGACGAGGATCGCCTGGTCGAGCAGGCCGCCCGGGTTGTTGCGCAGGTCGACCACGTAGCCCTTGAGCTTGTCGCCGACCTCGGCCGTGTGGCGCTCGATGGCGGCCTTGAGGTTCTCGAAGGTCTGCTCGTTGAAGGCCGAGACCCGCAGGACGACGATGTCATCCTCGACGCGGGCGCGCACGGGCCGCACGCGGATGACGTCGCGGGTGATCTTGAACTCCAGCGGCTCCTTGGCGCCCTTGCGGTTCACCTTGAGGCGCACCGCAGTGTTAGGGGCGCCGCGCATCTTCTCGACGGCCTGGTTGAGGCTCAGGCCCTGGATCTGCTCGTCGTCGATATGGGTGATGATGTCGTTGGCCATCATGCCGGCGCGCGCGGCGGGCGTCTCGTCCATGGCGCCGACGACCTTGATCAGGCCCTCCTCCATGGTGACCTCGATTCCCAAGCCCCCGAACTCGCCGCGGGTCTGCACCTGCATGTCGCGGTAGCTCTTGGGGTCGAGATAGCTCGAATGGGGGTCGAGCGAAGTGAGCATGCCGTTGATGGCGGCCTCGACGAGCTTCGACTCCTCGGGCTTCTCGACATAGTCGGTGCGGACCTTCTCGAAGACGTCGCCGAACAGGCTGAGCTGCCGGTAGGTCTCGGCCGAGGCCGCGACGGCGCTCGTGCCCGAGAGGAGCTGAGTCTGCGACACCAGCGCGGTCGCGCTCGCGCCCACCGCCGCGCCGATCAACATGAGGGAAACTTTGCGCATCACCCGCGAACCTTCTCGATTGGCCTTTGCCACCACGGCGACGGATCGATCGATCCGCCATCCTTCCTGAACTCGACGTACAACACGGGGTCGCTCGCGGCGGCCGCGGCCGTCGGGGGCGGGTCCTTCGCCGCTCCCATGGTCGCCACCGGTTCCCCGGCCAGGACGAACTGCCCGACCTCGACGTTGATCTGCTCCACCCCCGCCAAGAGGAGATAGTACCCGCCCCCGGCATTGATGATCAAGAGTCGCCCGAAGGTCCGGAACGGTCCCGCGAACACGACCCACCCGTCCGCGGGCGAACTCACGATCGCGCCCGGACGTGTCGAAAATGAGATGCCCCGGGCGGTTCCGCCAAGCCCGTCGGGCGCGCCATATGCCCGCACCACCTCCCCCGAGACCGGCGTGGGCAGCAGGCCGCGCGCCTCGGGGAAGGGCACCTTCGGGGCAAGCCGCGCCGGATCGCGCAGCGCCAGGGCCGCGAAGCGCTCCCGGGTCTCGCGCGCCTGGGCTTCGCCGGCGCGCCGCGCCTCCTCGGCCGCGCGCTGCGCCGCCGCGACGTCGCGCTCCATGCGGTCGATCAAATCCTTGAGAGTTTGCGCCTGGGCGCCCAGCCCCGCGGCGCGCTCGCGCTCGGAGCCGGCGTCCCGCTCGGCGGCCGCGAGCCGGGCCTGGCGGGCCGCGACCAGCACTTCCAGGCGCTGGCGTTCCTGGGCGAGCGTGGCGACCTCGCGCGACAGCGCCTCGCGGTCGCGGGCGATGGCCTCGCGCAGGCGCACGAGTTCGGCGAGATCGGCCGCCAGCGTCTCGGCCTCCTGGCGCAGCTCCGGCAGCACGGCTCCCAGCAGCATGGAGGTGCGCACCGCCTCGAGGATGTCCTCCGGCCGAGCCAGCAGCGCCGGCGGCGGGCGCCGGCCCATGCGCTGGAGCGCCGCCAGCACCTCGACGATGACGCCGCGACGGGCCTCGAGGGAGCGGCGGATGGCCGATTCGGAGCCCGCGAGGGCCGACAGGCGCCGCTCGAGCCCTTGCGCCCGCTCCTCGGCGGCTCGGACGCTGCTCGTTGTGTCGACGAGGGCCGCGGCGAGCCGGGCGCGGTCGGTCTTCAGTTCGCCGATCTCCGCTTCCAGTCGACGGCGCGCCTCCGCCGAGGCGGCAAGCGCCTCCTCCAGGCCCTTGAGCTCGGCGGCCTTGCGCTCGCGCTCCTCGGCGGTCTGTGGCTCCGGCCGCGCCTGGGCTTGCGCTGGCGCGCAGGGGCCGAGGGCTAGCATGGCGAGCAGGACGAGCGGGATCACCGGGGCGTGATCCCGCGCGGGCGTGGCGGGACCATGGCGCGCCTCACGGCTCGCCGCCGCGATGATAGGGATGGCCGGTCAGGATGGTGGCCGCGCGGTAGAGCTGCTCCAGCACCAGGGCGCGGACGATCTGATGCG
>DASPJU010000746.1:0-5650 GCA_035628475.1 Salinarimonas sp.
CCGGGGAAGGACGGCGCGTCATCCCCGGCCGGAGCCCGTCTGGGCGGAGGGGAAGGGGATCCAGCGCAGGCGATGCTGGCGCGAAGCGCCACCCTGTGCCCCGCCAAGGGGCCCTTCGCGGGCCAAGGAGCGCGCCTGCGGCGCATCGTCATCGTGCTGGATCCCCTTTCCTTCCAGCAGGCTTCGCCTGCTTCCAGCCGGGGATGACAGCGGGTCGCTTGACCCCGCCGCCCCGCTCCCTTAAGCCCTCGCTCCCCGCCCCGGAGCCCCCGTGCCCTACCGCCTCGCGATCTTCGACTTCGACGGCACGCTCGCCGACAGCGCCGAGTGGTTCCGGGGCGTGATCAACGGGGTGGCCGAGCGTTACGGGTTCCGCAGGGTCTCGGAGGCGGATTTCGCGGCCCTGCGCCGGCAGGACAACCGGGCCATCATCCGCCATCTCGGGGTCCCGGCCTGGAAGATGCCCCTCATCGCTCGCCACATGCGCGCGCTCGCGGCCCGGGACGCCGCCGCGATCCCCCTCTTCCCGGGCACCCCCGATCTGCTTCGCGCCCTCAAGGCCCAGGGGGTGACGATCGCGGTGGTGAGCTCGAATGCGGAAGCCAACATGCGGGCCATTCTCGGCCCGGGGACGGCGGCCCTCGTGGACCTGTTCGAGGGTGGCGCCTCCCTGTTCGGCAAGGCCGCGAAGTTCCGCCGGGTCCTCAGGCGGACGGGCGTGCCGGCCCGCGAGGCGATCGCGATCGGCGACGAGGCGCGCGACATCGAAGCCGCGGCCGCCGCCGGCATCGCGGCGGGCGCCGTGGCCTGGGGCTACGCCGACCCCGACCTGCTGCGCGAGCGCGCGCCCGCGCACCTGTTCGAGCGCATGGAGGACATCCCCCCGGCGCTCGCGGCCTGAGGCGGCGCCTCAGCGCCCGAAAATGCCCTTGAGCACCTGGGCGAAGCGGTTCTTGCGGCGCTTGCGCTCCAGTTCCTCCTGGTTCGTCACCCAGGCCACCTGGACCACCTTGCGCTCGCCCGCGAAGGGCAGGTGCCCGTGCCACGACTGGTCGGACCGCAGGAAGGCGAAGACCGTGCCCATCACGGGAGGCACCTCCACGGCATAGGGCTCGAAGTTCCGGCCGTCATAGAGGACGCGCAGGCGTCCGCCCTCGTCGGGCTGCCAGGCGTCGTTCATGTAGACCAGCATGGTCATGACCTTGGACGGGCCGTCCGTGTGGATCGCGCCGTATTTGGGCTGCGAGCGCTTCATGATCGTGGTGAGGCGCGGATAGGGGTGCAGGTCGAGGCCGAAGCGGCGCGACAGCTCCTCCGTGAGGTCCGGGCCGGTGAGTTCGTCGATCAGGATCTTGAAGCTGCCCTTGAGCGCCACCTCGTCGACCGTGAGGTAGCCCGGCTTCTCGATGGCGGGGAAGTCGGCGCGCAACGCGTCGACGCGGTCCTCCCGCAGGAGCCCGGAGCCGAGAAGATGGTCGTAGGGCGTGCTCGACCGCTCCGCCGCGCGGATGGCCGACGGGTCGACGACGGAAAAGGCGCTCATGGCGGGGCTCCGGACCGGGGAGGAGACGTCCATGCGCGACGGTGGCCGGCGCGGCGATGCGACGCTCTAACCTATGTGAAGGTCCTCCCTCGGCACGAATGCGGACCCCCTGCCGGCTCCGGGCCTTCCCCTTGCCATGATGCCGCCACGCGGCGCATGGATTGCCCGCGGGCGCGGGCCGCGCCTAGAAGAGGCGGTCCGACCCCGGCGCGGAGATCGCTCTTGTCCCATCACAACAACGGCATGCGGCTGACGGCCTTCGCGCTCGCGGCCTATTCCCTCGTCCTCCTCGTCGCGAGGTCGCTCGCCTCCGAGCCGCTGCCGATCTACGTGCCGCTGAGCGGGTTCGCCCTCGCGGCCATCGTCTTCGCCGCGCAGCGCATCTCCGCCTTCGTGCGCGTCTTCGTCGCCACCTACGCGGCGGGATACGTGTTCCTGTCGGCGCTGATGCTGCTGGGCAGCGCCCGGATCCTGCCGGCGACGCTGACGGCGATGCTGCCCCCGCCGTTCGTCGCGACGGCGGTGGTGGTCTTCGCGGCGCTCATCTACGCCGTGTCCTTCGTGCCGGTGATCCGCACCATCACGGCGATCGCCGACCCCTATTTCGAGTCCGGCGACGAGGCGACGCGGGAATCCGGGCCCTTCACCTGGATGGGCCGCACCGAGGGACGCGTCGGGCGCCTCCTCGTGGCGCTCTCCATCGTGATCACCTTCAGCCAGGTGGCGCTGCAGATCCGGCTGAACCTCTGGTACCGCGACCTGTTCAACGCGCTCGAGCGGAAGAACGAGGACGCCTTCTGGTGGCAGCTCCTCGGCGTCTTCGTGCCGCTCGCCGCGATCTGGATCTCCATTGCGATCTACGACGTCTACGTCGACAACGCGCTGCGCATCCGCTGGCGCGCCTGGCTCACGCGCAAGACCTACGACCGCTGGCTCGACCGCGGCACCCATTACCGCATCCCCTTCGCGGGCGAGCCCGCCGACAACCCGGACCAGCGCATCCAGCAGGACATCTACTCCTTCGTGGTGCAGACCATGAGCCTGTCGATCCGGCTGCTCTCCCAGGCCGCGACGCTCGTCTCCTTCATGGTGATCCTGTGGGGCCTGTCGCGGGACTTCATCATCCCCGGGACCCAGACCGTGATCCCGGGCCTGCTGGTCTGGCTCGTGATCGGCTACGCGCTGGTGGGCACCTGGCTCACCCACCTGATCGGCCGCCCGCTCATCGCCCTCGACTTCCGCCAGGAGAAGGTGGAGGCCGATTTTCGCTTCTCCCTCGCGCGGCTGCGCGAGTACGGCGAGCAGATCGCGCTGCTGCGCGGCGAGCGGGCCGAGACGGCGCGGCTCGACCGCTCCTTCCGCGAGATCGTGGACAACTTCCTGCGGATCCTGTCGCGCAACATGAAGCTCACCACCTTCACGGCGGGCTACGCGCAGACGAGCGTCGTCTTCCCCTACATCCTGGCGGCGCCGTCCTTTTTCGCGGGCCAGATCACGCTGGGCCAGTTCCAGCAGACCGCGAGCGCCTTCGCGCGGGTCGAGGGGGCCCTGTCCTTCTTCATCACGGCCTACACCACGCTCGCGGCCTACAAGGCGACCGTCGACCGCCTCACCACCTTCAACCGCGCCATGACCGGCGCGGAATCGCTCGACCGCGCCACCGCCTCGCGCCTCTCGCATCAGCCCGAGGCGCGGACCGACCTCGCGATGGAGCGCCTGACCTTGGGCCTGCCCGACGGGCGGACCATCGCCCATGTCGACGGGCTCAGCCTCCGGCGGGGGGAGAGCGTGCTGATCACGGGCCCGTCGGGCTCCGGCAAGTCGACCCTGTTCCGGGTATTGTCGGGCATCTGGCCCTTCGCGGAGGGCGCGGTGCGCACGCCTCAGGGGCAGTCCATGATGCTGCTGCCGCAGCGGCCCTACCTGCCCGCCGGCAGCCTCAAGGCGGCGGTGGCCTATCCGGAGCTCGAGGACGCCTATCCGGACGAGGCGATCGCCGAGGCCCTGGAGGCGGTGCGCCTCGGCCATCTCGCGGCGCACCTGCGGGACGTCGACAACTGGACGCAGCGCCTCTCGGGCGGCGAGCAGCAGCGCCTCGCGGTCGCCCGCGCCCTGCTGGCCCGCCCCGACTGGCTCCTCCTCGACGAGGCGACCGCCGCCATGGACGAGCCCATGGAGGAGGCGATCTACCGGGTGATCGCGGACCGGCTCCCCGACGCGACCGTGGTCTCGATCGGCCACCGCTCGACCCTGCGCGCCTTCCACGAGCGCGGCATCGAGCTGCGCCACGGCCCCGACGGGCTCGCCCGGCCGGTCGACGCCCGCCAGCCGGAGCCGGCGCGGTAGGGGTTGTCAGGGCTGTCGTCCCCGGCCGCAAGCAGGCGCAGCCTGCTGCAGGGGACGGGGACGACAGCCCCTCAGAGCGAGCGCTCGAAGCGGATCTCGCCGTTCTGGCCCTGGATCACGAGGACGCTGCCGTTGTTGAGGACGTCCCACTTCTGGGCCGTGCGCAGGGCCACGAGGAACTGGCGCTCGGCCGCGTCGAGGCCGCCGCAGCTCTTCTTGGTGATCGCGAGCGGGCCTACCGCGAGGCCCTGGTTGCGCAGGGGAAAGGCCGTGGCCGAGAAGGTGTTGCAGCCCCCGAAGCCCCGGATGCGCAGGTTGGCGTCGAGCGACATCGCCGGGCGCTCCCCCGGGAAGCCGCGCCCGTTGAGGGTCACGGCGAGCCAGGACACGTTGGCGGGGAAGACCTTCTCCTGCCGGGGCTGAGGCACCCCGTCGCGGGAGGCGGGGGCGGCCGGCCCGGGGCGGGGCTGGGCCTGGGCCATGGCGGCGGATGTGGCGGCGACGAGCAGGAGGGCCGCGACACGGAACTTCATGGAGACAGGCCTCTTCGGAGCGGCAGGACAAAGCGGCCGGACCATAGGCGCGGCGCGGGTTCCACGCAACGGGGCGGATCCCGCCGCCCACGCCGCATTTTTTTCGGCGCGCCCGTGATCCGCCCGCGGGGCGGCCCCGTAAGCGGCGATGAAGTTCCTCGTGAGCTTCCTTCCCTTGCAGCCGCATTTCCCCCGGCGCGGCTGCACCTCCAGAGGCCGCCTCCTCCCCCGGGGCGGCCTCACTTTTTCCCGAGCCCTCCTGGAAGGCTCGCGCCACGACCCTGCCCCCTGAAGGGGGAGGGGGCGCTGCGCGCCTCACCCGATCCGCCGGGTCAGCCGGTCGAGCAGCGGGTTGGCCGGGCGGAAGACGTAGTCGAGGGCGCGCACGCTGACATCCATGGCGCCGACCGCCAGCAGGTCGTCGACGAGGGCGAAGACGCCGGGCTTGGCCACACGGACGATCAGCTCGCCCTCCCGCCAGCCGTGGGGCAGGCTGGCGCCGTGGCGCTCCAGCAGGGCGCCGAGGTCGAAGGCGCGCCCGGGCTCCAGGGCCGCGCGCACCTCGCGGGTGGTGCGGGCGGCCTCCTCGGCGCTGATGCGCCCCAGGATCGTGCGCACGGCCTCGCGAGCCGGGGCGCTCCAGTCGGCCCGAACCGAGGCCACGAGATTGGCCTCCGAGCGCAGGATCACGCCGTCGTCGAGCACCTTCAGCGCGTTGGCGGCCAGCGTCGCCCCCGTGGTGGTGATGTCGACGATGAGCTCGGCGGCGCCCGATCCCGGCGCGCCCTCGGTGGCCCCGAGGCTCTCGACGATGCGGTAGTCCGCGACTCCGTGCGCGGCGAAGAAGGCGCGGGTGAGGTTCACGTACTTGGTGGCGACGCGCATGCGCCGGCCGTGGCGGGCCCGCATGTCCTCGGCCGCCTCCACGAGGTCGGCCATGGAGCGCACGTCGATCCAGGCCTGGGGCACCGCCACCACGACATTGGCGTGGCCGAAGCCGAGCGGCGTGAGCATCTCGACGCGGACGCCGGCGTCCGGCACCGCCTCGCGCACTAGGTCCTCGCCCGTGACGCCCAGATGCGCGCCGCCCGAGGCGAGCTGCGCCACGATCTCGGAGGCCGACAGGAACAGGACCTCGACCCCGGGCAGGCCCGCGAGCGTGCCGCGATAGTCGCGGACGCCGCGGCCCTGCTGCAGGGGCAGGCCGGCGCGGGCGAAGAAGGCGCTC
>DASPJU010000747.1:0-20857 GCA_035628475.1 Salinarimonas sp.
ACCTCCACCCCGACACGCCCGTGCGCCAGCTCTCCATCGCCGAGCGCCAGTTCGTCCAGATCGCCCGCGCGCTCCTCGTGCCGCACCGGGTCGTGATCTTCGACGAGCCCACCGCCGTGCTAACCCCCGTCGAGGCCGAGCGCCTGTTCGCGGTGATCCGCCGCCTGCGCGAGGGGGGCGTGGCGGTCCTCTACATCTCCCACCGCCTGCCCGAGGTGAAGGCGATCGCCGACCGGGTCACGGTCCTGCGCGACGGGCGGCATGTCGCGACCCGCGAGATCGCCGGGCTCGAGCCCATCGAGATGGCCCGTCTCATGGTCGGGCGCGACATGTCGAAGCTCTATCCCGACAAACCCGCGCCCGCGACCGGCGCTGCCGTGCTGTCGGTTCGCGACGCCCGCGTCCCGGGCTTCGTGGACGGCGTCTCCTTCGACCTGCGGCCCGGCGAGATCCTAGGATTCGGCGGCCTCGTCGGCGCCGGGCGAACGGAGCTGTTCGAGGGCGTCATGGGCCTTCGCGCGTTCACGGGCGAGGTCGCGGTCGAGGGCCGCCCCACCCGCTTTCGCGACGCGGCCGAGGCCTTCCGGGCGGGCGTCGCCTACGTGAGCGAGGACCGGAAGGGCCGGGGGCTGCTGCTCGGCCAGAACCTGCGCGCGAACCTGACGCTCGCGGCGCTCGACCGCTTCACCCGCGGGCCCGTGATCGACGTCGGCGCCGAGGAGCGGGCGCTCCAGGGCGCCATCCGCGACTTCGACATCCGGGCGCGCCGCCCCGACATGCTGGCCTCGCAGCTCTCGGGCGGCAACCAGCAGAAGCTCCTCCTCGCCAAGATGATGCTGCTGGAGCCCCGCATCGTCATCATCGACGAGCCGACGCGGGGCGTCGACATCGGCACCAAGGAGCAGATCTACCGCTTCGTCGCGGGGCTCGCGGCCGAGGGGCGGGCGGTCGTCGTGATCTCCTCCGAGATGCCCGAGCTCATCGGCCTGTGCCACCGCGTCGTCGTCATGCGCCACGGGCGCGTCGCCGGCGAGGTCGCGGGCGAGCGCCTCACCGAGGACGCGATCGTCTTCCTCGCCACGGGCGTCCACGAGGACGAGGCGGCCCGCATCGCCGCGGGCGAGACTCACACGAGAGAGGCGGCGCGCGTCGCCGGAGTTCCATGACCGACACCGCGCTCCCCCGGAACCCCGTGCGCCGGCTGCCGGGCCTCGACATCAAGGCGCTCTCGCCCTTCATCGCGCTCGCGGCCCTGCTGCTGCTGGGCGCCCTCGTGAGCGACCGCTTCCTCACCTACGACAACCTCGTCAACGTCGCGACCCGCTCGGCCTTCATCGCCATCATCGCGGTGGGCGCCACCTTCGTGATCGCCTCGGGCGGGCTTGACCTCTCGGTGGGATCCATGGCGGCGCTCACGGCGGGCGTGATGATCTTCGTCATGAACGCGGTCGGCAGCCCCGGGCCGAGCACGCCCGCGCTGCTCCAGGGCCTGTCGGGGATCGTGGGCACCTCGCCTGGCGGCGCGCTCGTCGCGGGCGTCGCGGTCGCGCTCCTGGTGAGCCTCGCCTGCGGGCTCGCCAACGGCCTCGTCGTCACCTACGGCCGCATCGAGCCCTTCATCGTGACGCTCGGCACGATGGGAATCTTCCGCGCCCTCATCGTCTGGCTCGCCGCGGGCGGGACCATC
This sequence comes from Salinarimonas sp., assembly GCA_035628475.1. Lineage (GTDB taxonomy): Bacteria > Pseudomonadota > Alphaproteobacteria > Rhizobiales > Beijerinckiaceae > Salinarimonas_A. The sequence continues at coordinate 1,688 of DASPJU010000747.1, forward strand.
ACGATGCGCAATTTGGAGCTGCGCGAGCTCTACCGGCCGATCTATTTCGGCACGGTCCTCGGCGTGCCGATCCCCATCCTGGCCTTCCTCGCGGTCGCGGCCGTGGGCGCGCTCGTCCTCTACAAGACGGCTTTCGGCCGGCACGTCGTGGCGCTCGGCTCCAACGAGGACGTGGCGCGCTATTCGGGCGTGCCGATCGATCGGGTGCGGATCTGGGCCTACGTGATCCAGGGCCTGTGCGTTGGGATCGCGGTCCTGATCTACGTGCCGCGCCTGGGCTCGGCGACGCCCACCACGGGGCTCCTGTGGGAGCTCCAGGCCATCACGGCGGTGGTGATCGGCGGCACGGCGCTAAAAGGAGGCACGGGCCGCGTCTGGGGCACGGTGGTGGGCGCCGTCATCCTGGAGCTCGTCGCCAACATCATGGTGCTCTCGTCCCTCGTCTCCGAATATCTCGTCGGGGCGGTGCAGGGCGCCATCATCATCGTGGCCATGCTGGTGCAGCGCGGGCTGCAGCGCAGGGCCTGAGGTTCGGGCCGAGGGCGCGAGCCCCGGCCCGCCGGAGAAGAGCCGGCCGGCATCCCGGCTCGTGAGTGGGAGGAAGCGATGAAGAAGACGATCCTGGCAGGCCTCGCCGCCGCCGCCCTGACGGCCGGCGCCGCGCAGGCCCAGCAGAAGTCCGTGACGATCGCGGTCTCGATTCCCGCCGCGACCCACGGCTGGACGGGCGGCGTCGTCTACCACGCCGAGGAGACCGCAAAGCTCCTGGAGAAGGGCTATCCGGGCCTCAAGATCATCGTGAAGACCTCGCCCAACGGCGCCGCGCAGGCGAACGCGCTCGAGGACCTCATGACCCAGAAGGTCGACGCCCTCGTGGTGCTGCCCTTCAATTCCGACGAGCTTACCAATCCCGTGCGCGAGGTGAAGAAGCGCGGCACCTTCGTCACGGTCGTGGACCGCGGCCTCAAGGACCCGGCGATCCAGGACATCTACGTCGCCGGCAACAATCCCGAGTTCGGCCGCGTGGCGGGCAAGTACTTCGTCGACAACCTGAAGACCGGCAACGTCGTGGTCTTCCGCGGCATCCCGACCGTGATCGACGAGGAGCGCGTCTCCAATTTCGAGAAGGCGCTGGAGGGCTCGGGCGTGAAGGTCATCGACAAGCAATACGCCAACTGGAACCGCGACGACGCCTTCAGGGTGATGCAGGACTTCCTCCAGAAGCACCCGCGCATCGACGCGGTCTGGGCGTCGGACGACGACATGGCGCTCGGCGTCATGGAGGCGATCCGGCAGTCGAAGCGCGACGACATCAAGTTCGTGCTCGGCGGCGCGGGCATGAAGGAGATGGTCAAGCGGGTCATGGACGGCGACAAGATGGTCCCGGCCAACGTCTCCTACCCGCCCTCCATGGTGGCCACCGCCATGGGCGTCACGGCGGCGCACTTCTACGCCAACGCGCCCATGCGCGGCACCTACGTGCTCAACGCCGAGCTGATCACGAAGGAGAACGCGAAGGCGCACTACTTCCCGAACTCGCCGTTCTGAGCCGGTCTCGTCATCCCCCCTCTCCCGGATGGGAGAGGGGCCGGAGGTGAGGATGGCCACGCCGGGAGGCGCGCTGACCGGAGCCGCTTCACCCCCGTCATCCCCGGACCGGTTCCGGAGAGCTGAAACCACTCGTCGACCGGATGGCCGGGTCAAGCTCGGCCATGACAGAGGGACGGTTGTGCGACACGATCAGCGTGGCACCCTCACCCCCGACCCCTCTCCCATCCGGGAGAGGGGAGGTCAGCAACCCTCCAGAGGCCCCCATGACCACGATGAAAGGTCCCGCGATCTTCCTCGCCCAGTTCGCCGGCGACGAGGCACCCTTCAACTCGCTCGACGCGATCTGCGCCTGGGCGGCCTCGCACGGCTACGAGGGCGTTCAGATCCCGAGCTGGGACGCGCGCCTGTTCGATCTCGCCCGCGCCGCCGAGAGCGAGGCCTATTGCGACGAGGTCCGGGGCGTCGCGGCCGCCCATGGCCTCGCCGTCACGGAGCTCTCCACTCACCTCCAGGGCCAGCTCGTGGCGGTGCACCCGGCCTATGACGAGGCCTTCGACGGCTTCGCGGCGCCGCAGGTGCGCGGCGACCCGAAGGCCCGCACGGAGTGGGCGATCGAGCAGATGCGGCTCGCCGCGCGGGCCTCGCGGCGCCTCGGGCTCGACGCCCACGTCACCTTCTCGGGCGCGCTGGCCTGGCCCTACGTCTATCCCTGGCCGCAGCGCCCGGCGGGGCTGATCGAGACGGCCTTCGCGGAGCTCGGCCGTCGCTGGCGGCCGATCCTCGACGCCTTCGACGAGGCGGGCGTGGATGTGTGCTACGAGATCCATCCCGGCGAGGACATCCATGACGGCGCCACCTTCGAGCGCTTCGTCGACGCGGTGGGCGGGCACGCGCGGGCCTGCATCAACTACGACCCGAGCCACTTCCTGCTTCAGGGCCTCGACTATCTCGCCTTCATCGACCTCTATCACGAGCGCATCAAGGCCTTCCACGTGAAGGACGCGGAGCTCAACCCGGACGGCCGCATCGGCGTCTATGGCGGCTACGAATCCTGGGTGAACCGCGCCGGCCGCTTCCGCTCGCTCGGCGACGGGCAGGTCGACTTCGCGGGCATCTTCTCCAAGCTCGCGCAGTACGGCTACGCCTCCTGGGCGGTGCTGGAATGGGAATGCGCCCTCAAGCATCCGGAGGACGGCGCCCGCGAGGGCGCCGCCTTCATCCGCGACCATATCATCCGCCGCACCGAGCGAGCCTTCGACGACTTCGCGGGATCGGGCACCGACGAGGCGGCGAACCGGCGCATGCTCGGCCTCGACCGCGACGCGTGAGGAGGAACCCATGAGCATCCAGGGATCGACCGAGGGCGGCGCGCGGCGCCTGCGGCTCGGCATGGTGGGCGGCGGGCGCGGCGCCTTCATCGGTGCCGTGCACCGGATCGCGGCGCGCCTCGACGACCGGTGGCAGCTCGTCGCCGGCGCCCTCTCCTCCGACCCGGAGCGCGCCCGCGCCTCGGGGGCGGACCTCATGCTGGCCCCGGACCGGATCTATTCAGACGCCGCGACCATGGCGGGGGCCGAGCGGGCGCGCCCGGATCGGATCGACGCGGTCGCGATCGTGACCCCCAACGACGCCCACGCGGCCGCGGCCCGCGCCTTCCTGGAGGCGGGCATCCACGTCATCTGCGACAAGCCCCTGACCACGACCCGCGCGGAGGCCGAGGCGCTGGAGCGGCTCGCCCGCGAGACGGGCCTGATCTTCGCGGTGACGCACAACTACACGGGCTATCCCCTCGTGCGGCAGGCCCGGGCCATGGTGGCGTCGGGCGCTATCGGCCGAGTTCGGGTCGTGCAGGTCGAGTATGCCCAGGACTGGCTCTCGACGCGGCTCGAGGCCACGGGCCAGAAGCAGGCCGCCTGGCGCACGGACCCCGCGCGCTCGGGACCCGCCGGCGCGGTGGGCGACATCGGCAGCCATGCCTTCAACCTCGCCGAGTTCGTGGCGGGCGACACGGTCGAGCGCCTCTCGGCCGACCTCCACACCTTCGTCGACGGCCGCCCCCTCGACGACAACGCCCATATGATGCTGCGCTTCAAGGGCGGCGCGAGGGGCATGCTCTGGTGCAGCCAGGTGGCGCCGGGCAACGAGAACAATCTGCGCCTGCGGATCTATGGCGAGACCGGCGGCCTGGAATGGGCGCAGGAGAACCCCAACGCTCTCGTTCACGCGCCCTTCGGCGAGCCGCCGCGCCTCATCCGCCGCGGCGGCGCCGGCGCCAGCGAGGTCGCGGCCGCCGCGACCCGCATCCCGGCCGGCCACCCGGAGGGCTACCTGGAGGGCTTCGCCCAGCTCTACGCCGACATCGCGGAGCAGATCGTGGCCCGGATCGAGGGCCGCGAGCCGGCGCCCTTGAGCCTGCAGGTGCCGACGGTCGGCGAGGGCGTGCGCGGCGTGCGCTTCATCGAGGCGGCGGTGCGCTCGGGGCGCGCCGACGCGGCCTGGACGGAGGTCTAGCCGTGGCGACCTATCCTTCGCTCAGCGGCCGCACCGTGCTGGTCACGGGCGGCGCCACCGGCATCGGCGAGGCGATCGTCACGGCCTTCGCGGGCCAGGGCGCCCGCGTGGGCATCCTCGACCTCGACGAGGCGGCGGGCCGGGCGCTCGCCGAGCGGATCGGCGGGGGAGCTCATTTCGAGCCGGTCGACCTGCGCGACATCGAGGCCCTGCGGGCCGGCGTGGCGCGGGTGCGCGAGCGGCTGGGGCCCATCACGGTGCTGGTCAACAACGCCGCCCGCGACGACCGCCACCGGATCGAGGACGTGACGCCCGAATACTGGCGCGAGCGCTTCGCCACCAACCTCGACCACCAGTTCTTCGCCGCCCAGGCCGTGCTGCCCGACATGGAGGCGGCGGGCGGCGGCGCCGTGGTCAATCTGGGCTCCGTGTCCTGGCTCGTGAGTCCCGACGACTTCGCGGCCTACAAGACCGCGAAGTCGGCGGTGGCCGGGCTGACGCGGGCGCTGGCCCGCGAGCTCGGGCCGCGCAACATCCGCGTCAACGCCGTGGTGCCGGGCTGGATCATGACGCAGCGCCAGGTCGATCTCTGGCTGACGCCCGAGGGCGAGGCGGAGCTGATGCGCCGTCAATGCCTCAAGCGCCGGCTCGTCCCCGACGACGTCGCGCGGGTCGTCGCCTTCCTCGCCTCGGACGAGGCCGGCGCGATGACGGCGCAGAACGTGATCGTCGACGGCGGATGGGTCTGACGCGCCCGCACGGACCGCGGGGAGGTGTCATGCGCCTGACGGACGGGGCGGGAGCCGATCGGCCCCGGTCCCGCCGACGACCGGGTCCAGAAGGGCCGCGACCTGCGCGGCATGCCTGGTCCTGAAGCGCTCGGGCGACCCGTCGCGGCGGATGGAGTCCGAGACCCGGTCCGGGCCGCCGAACTGGAAGCCGATCTGCGATCCGTATGCGAGGGCGGCCTCGCAGCGCCGCGCCAGGGCCCCGGGATCGAGCGGGACCGCGATCTCCTCCAGGGCCTCGAACGCCGCCGCGAACGGCTCTCGCGGCGCGACCGCGCGCACGCAATAGGGATAGTCCCGCCACCACAGGACCGGCGCCGCGGGCGCGAGCCGCCGGAGGGCGCGCACCAGGACGACATGGTCGACATGGCCTCCCACCGCCTGCGGGGCGAGGATCAACTCCGGCGCGACGCGCTCGACGAGGGCCGCCAGCGCCGCCCCGAGCGGCGCCTCGACCGTGTCGCTCGCCAGCGTCGGGCCGAACAGGGCCTCGGCCGAGCCGTAGCCGCGATGGGGCGCCTCGGGCAGGGGCAGCCATTCGGGCTCCGCGCCGAGAATCGCGGCGGCACCCGCGTCCTCCCCGCGCCGCAGGGCCATGTAGTCGACCTCGGGACCGAGGCCCTTGTCGAGCTGGCAGGCCAGCGCGAAGCCCGTGGGCTCGGGGACGCTCGAGGTGAAGGTCGTGGCGATCACGACCCGCCAGCCGGCGTCGGCCAGCATCGCCAGCGTGCCGCCGCAGGAAAAGGCCGCGTCGTCGAGGTGGGGGGAGAGGGCGAGCGCGGTGGGCATGGCGGGACCTGTGACCTCCTCTCCCCGCCGGGTGGGGAGGGCCGGGCCTGCGGACCGGCAGGCGCGGCGAGCGACCGAAGGGAGCGGGAGTGAGGGGATGTACCCGGAGGAGCCCCTTCCTGAGACGCCCCCTCACCTCCGGGCTGCCGCCCTTGCCTCGGCCCCGGCAAGGGGGGCTTCGGCCCTCTCCCCGCCCGCGGGGAGAGGGAATGCCGGCCTCAGAGCAGATGCGGCTCGGCGCGGAAGCGGCAGGGGTGGATGGGGATCTCGGGATCGAAGGCGCGATCGGGAGGGCGGCCGAGGACCGGGCGGTAGACCTCGACGATCCGGGCGCCGACGGCCTCCCAGGAATAGACCCGGCGGCACTCGGCGAGCGCGTCGCCCGCCAGGCGGGCGCGCAGCGCGGCGTCCGTGACGAGCCGTTCGAGAGCGTGGGCGAGCGCGGGCACGTCGCCCGGCTCGGTCATGAGCCCGTTCTCCCCGTCGCGCAGGCAGTCCACCACGCCGACGCTGCGGCAGGCCGCGACCGGGAGCCCGGAGGCCATGGCCTCGAGGATCGTGTTGGAGAAGCCCTCCGCGTAGGTCGGCGAGACGAAGATGTCGGCGCGCCGGTAGAGGTCGGGCACGTCCGCGTAGGCCGCGTAGCCCGAGAGCTCCACCTGGGGCGTCAGCCCGAGCGCGGAGACGCGCTCGCGCGTGGCCTCCATGTCGGGGCCGATCCCAGAGATCGTGCAGGCGAAGGGGGTGCCGCGACCGCGCAGGAGGTCGAGGGCGTCGAGCATGTCGAGCACGCCTTTCCGGCGGTCGACGCGGCCGTGATAGAGCAGGCGCACGGGATCGTGGGCGCGCCCGGAGCTCCAGTCCTCGGCCGGACGGAAGGTGCCGGTATCGACGGCGCCGGGCACGACCGTGAAGCGCTCGCGCGCCGTGCCCAGCCGCTCCGTCACCTCGTCGATGAAGCTGTTCCCCCCGATGAGGAGCGCGTTGGCATGGTCGAGGACGCGGGTGAGGGCGAGGCGGTGCGTCTCGCAGCACGATCCCACCCAGTGGCCGTCTCCGCCCTGGATCGAGACCACCACGGGCACCCCGATCCGCCGGGCAGCCAGGAGCGCCGCCCAGCCGTTGGGATAGCCGTACTGGGCGTGCAGGATGTCGAAGGGCGCGCGGGCGTGCTCGGCGAGGATGGTCCGGACCATGGTCTCGACGTCGCGCTCGAAGTCGCCCCCGTCCTGCTCGCCCAGCGCCTCGAGGCCGATCACCCGCACGCCGTCCACCGGGGGAGGCGGGCCGCCGCCATAGACCCGCATGCCGCGCTCGTCGCCGCGATATTGCGAGATCATCGTGACGTCGATCCCCCGCGCCACGAGCTGGCGCAGGAGGTTGATCGCGTAGACGCTCATGCCCGAGATGGCGGGGAAGAAGCGCCGGCTGACGAAGCAGACCCGCATGTCAGTCTCCCGCGGCCGCGGCGAGGGCCGGCGCGCGCTCGACCTCGACGCGGCAGGCCTTCAGGTAGCGCAGGGCCTGGGGCACCATCGTGTCGGCCCGGTGGCTGTCGCGGGAGAGCTCGACGCAGACGAGGCGCGAGAACGCGATCTCCTCCAGGGCGTCGAGGATGCCCGGAATGTCCATGTCGCCCTCGCCGAAGGCGAGATGGACGTGCTCGCCGCGCTTCATGTCCTCGATCGAGACCGTGCCGATGGATCCCGCGAACTCGCGCGCCGCCGCGGCCGGATCGCGCTCGCCCGTGACGAGGCAATGGCCGAGATCGAGGGCGAGCGTCAGGCCCGGCAGGTCGCGGGCGAGCGCCGCGTAGTCGTCCACCGTCTCCACCAGCATCCCCGGCTCGGGCTCGAGCGCCACCGTGACGCCGGCGCGCTCGGCGTGCCGGCAGACCTCCTCGAGCCCCGCGCGCAGCCAGGCCTGGGCCTCCGCGCGGGTGATCCCCGCCTTGGGCACGCCGGCCCAGAACGACACCGCCTCCGAGCCCAGCGTCCCCGCGACGTCGACGGCGCGGCACAGGAAGTCGACCCGACGCGCCCGGCCCGCGGGATCGCGGGTGACCAGCGTCGGCTCGTGCTTGGCGCGGGGGTCGAGGAGGTAGCGCGCGCCGGTCTCGATGACGCTGCCGAGCCGCAGGGTCTCGAGCCGGCGCGCGAGCCGGGCGGCCCGGACCGCGCAATCGGGCTCGAACGGATCGAAATGGTGGTGGTCGAGGGTGAGCGCCACGCCGTCATAGCCGGACTCGGCGATCAGCGAGAGCGCGTCGTCGAGACGATGGCTCGCGGTGCCGTTGGTGTTGTAGGCGAACCTGAGACGGGTCATGCGCTCCTCCGGAGGCGACGGGCTGGGCAGGGGAAGCTGGCGGCGGGAGGCGGCTCCGCCCTGCGAGGAGAATCGGGACGGGTCACGCGCTCCTCCGCTGGGCCGGCACCTGCCCCAGGCGATAGGCGACGTGGTGCGCCTCGGGCTCGCGGTAGAGGGGGTAGAGCGGGCCGACGATCCGGTCGGCGAGCGCGGTGTCGAAGAGGGGCTGGCCGCCCAGCCGCTCCATCGCCTCGGGCGTCAGGCGGACCGGGCGGAGCGCGTCGGTGGTCTCGCCGAAGCGGATGAGCGGGTGGTCGCGCTCCATGAGCTTGCGGGCGTTGCGCTCGCCGATGCGGTGATAGCTCATGGTCTCGACCTCGAGACCCGGGGCCACCACCTTGGCGACGCCGACCCCGGGAAGCGAGCAGTCGATCGCGAGCACGTCGATCCCGGCCGCGCCCAAGCGCTCCCGGGCGAAGCGGCCGCGGGCGCGGGTGTCGTCGAGAGGAGTCTTGGGAAGATCGGCGAAGGATTTCGTCGCCCGACGGGAGAAGACGCTGCCCGACAGGTGGCGGCGCAGAACCGGGCCGTCCATGCGGGCCCAGTCCGTCATGGCCGCGAGCGCCCGGCTCTCCTCGCCCTCCAGGCTCGCGAGCGCGGTGCCGACGAAGTCCTCGACATAGCCCGGCGGGGCGACGGCGAGCGCTCCGTCGAGCGGGCCGTGGCCATAGGCCTTGCGCACCCGCGCGGAGCAGAACTCGAGCAGCGCCTTGCGCAGCGCCCGATCCCGGTCGGGGTCGCAGGCCTCGCCGCAGCCCGACAGCATGATGGGCGTGCGGGGCTGGTCCGCCGCGCGGTCGAAGCCCACCACGTAGAGATTCGCCAGGCCGAACTCGTCGGTGGCGAATTTGGGCATGACCTCGATGCCGAGCCGGTCGAGGCGGGCGAGCAGGTCCCGGGTCGCCGGCTCCAGGTCGCCGGCGAGGTCCAGCACCACTCCCTGGTCCAGCGCCCGGAACAGCAGGCCGTTGCCGTCGCGCTGGAGGCATTCGAGCAGGCCGTGGGCGATGGCCCAGTCGAGATCGGGGCCGGCGCCGAGGCCGTTGGTGATGAGCGTGGTGAAGGGGCGGTAGCCCGCGGGGAGCTCGAACCAGTCGCAGGCCGCCACGTCCAGCGGGATGAGCACGGGTTCGCCCGTCGCGACCCGGAACCCCTCCGTCCAGGCGAGCGGCGTGTCGCGGCCCACCGGGCTGCCGGCGGGGAGGCAGAGCGTGAGCGGGTCGGCGACGGCGCCCGCGCCGCGCTCGCGCAGGAGCGCGTCATAGGATCCAAGGATCCTGGGACGGTCGACGAGGGCCCAGGTCGGCCCGATCATCTCGGCGATCTCGGCCAGCGCGCCCACGATCGCCTCGCCGTCCGTGGCGCCGTAGCCGTAGCCCGACGGCATGGCGCCGGGAAAGCGCGGGTCCTCCAGGAAGAGCGCCGCCTTCCAGGCCGGCACGCCCGTGCGGTCGAGCGGCGTCATCGGGAAGGCGACGACGCGGCCGGGAGGCAAGGCCTCCAGATAGGCGAGGGCCGCGTCGGGCAGGTCGGCGGGCAGGCCCTGGAGGAGGCGCGTCGTCATGGGGCGGTCTCGGCGGGGAAGGAGAGTTCGGACGGCGGGCGGCAGTTCATCCCACCCGCGCCCTCGTCCTGAGGTGCCCCGCGCAGCGGGGCCTCAAGGGGCGTTCCAGGGACCGCCGGCGGTGTTGGAGCGTGCTGCGTGCGTCGAGGCTCGGCTCCGCCAAGCCCCTCGGCATGAGGGGGATGGAGCGTGTGGTCCCGGCCGCCGCCATAGGCCGCCGCGAGGCAGCGCATGCCGTGCAGGTCGCGGACGGCGCCGAAAGCGGAGCGATCGCCGAAGCGGAGCGCCTGGCCGAAGGCGAGGATCTGCTCCAGGAAGGGCGAACGCTCCGCGCCCTCCACGGTCAGCGGGCGGGTCTCGCCGGTGCGGGCGTCGGTGAGGTTCACGCTGCCGCCCGGGTCCTGGCCCATCGTGTCCTGCGCCACGATCAGGCCCCGGTCGCCCACGATCTCCAGGCGCCGTCGCGGCAGCGTCTCGGGATGGTTGTAGGCGACGTGCAGGGCGAGGAGCGCCCCTCCCGCGAGCCGCGCGATCAAGGCGGCGCCGTCGTCGACCGCGTAGGGGTGGATCCGGGTCTGGGTCAGCGCCGCGACGGCCTCGATCGGCGCATCGGCCAGGAAGGAAGCGAGGTCGAGCCCGTGGGGGGCGAGGTCCATCAGCGCGCCGCCGCCCGCCTTGGCGGCGTCGATGCGCCAGTTGTCGCCCTCGCCCCAGTCGGGTCCGAGCCAGCAGGCATAGACGATGCGGATCGCCGTCACGGTGCCGACCGCGCCGTCCCGGATCGCGGCGCGGATCGCCTTGTGCGCGGGATGGTGGCGCTGGTCGAAGGCGGTGCCGTAGAGGATGCCGGCGCGCGCCACGGCCGCCGCCATGGCCTCGGCGTCGGCGAGCGTCGCCGCCATGGGCTTCTCGCAGAGCACCGCCTTGCCGGCCCGCGCCGCCGCCTCGACGCCCGCGCGGTGGAGGTGGTTGGGCGTCGCGACATAGAGGGCCTCGACGGCGGGGTCGGCGCACATCGCCTCCAGGTCGGCGAAGGCCCGGGCGCCCAGGCGCTCGGCCGCCGCGCGGGCGCCCGCGTCGGGGTCGCAGACCGCGGCGAGGCGATGGCCCGCGTCGCGGATCGCGGGCGCCACGAAATCCCGGGCGACCCAGCCGAAGCCCGCGATGCCCCAGCCCACCATGCTACCACCGCTCCGGCAGGGCGACGAGCTCGCGCCGGCGCGCGGGCGCCTCGGTGGCGGGTCCGGCGAGCGCGCGGGCGGGCGCCCCGGCCCGCGGCGGATAGGTGACGGCGGCGGCGTACTCGGCCCGGTAGCGCTCGGAGGGCCAGGCGATCTCGGGGCCGGACGGCCCGTCCCGATAGAGGGGGTTGCGCACGAGGGCCGCGCCCTCGGGCGGCAGCGCCAGGCCGCCCACGAGGGCGCGGGGCTCGCGCATGAGACCCGGGCCCGCCGCGAGCGCGAAGGCCTCGACCGCGCGCAGCCCCGCCAGCGGGCGGGGGGTCGGGGCGCGGGCCTCGACGAGGGCGCGGGTGAGCTCGGCGTCGTCATAGGCGAGCGCGTCGGGCAGGAGCGCCGCGACCTCGTCCGCCGTCATGGCGGCGCCCGCCGAGAAGCCGGCGTTCTCCCGGTTATGGACATGGCCGAGAGCGAGCCATCCCCGCTGTCCCGCCACGGCGCGGAGCCGCTCGACGATCTCGCGCTTGGGCTCCAGGAAATAGAGGGCGTCGTGGCAGAGCGCGAGATCGGCGCGCGGGCGCACGGGCCAGGGGGCGCCGGCGTCGAAGCACAGGAGCTCGGCCGGGCGCGCCAGCACCCAGTGCCGGGCGACCCACAGCTTGGCGAAGACCACGTCGGCGCCCGCGACCTCGAGGCCGCGCAGCTGCAGCTCGCGCAGATAATGGCCGATGCCGCAGGCGAGCTCGAAGGCGGTGCGCTCGCCCCCGCGATGCGCCTCGAGGAGCGCCAGGCCCGCCAGGAAGGTCGGGTCGCTCCAGCGGTGCAGGAAATAGTCGCCGACGCGGCCGAAGGCGAGGAGGCCGAGCGCGTCGCGCAAGGTCAGGCGGGCGCCCTCGCGCACGAGGCGGCGCAGGCCCTCCTCGTCGGGGCGCGGCCCGGTCCACCAGTCGTCCTGGTCGGCGAGCAGCAGGACGAGGGCGCCCTCCCGGTCTCCGGCGTCCAGCGCGCGCAGGGCCTCGCGGGCGAGCGCCTCGCGACCGACCCGCAGGTAGGGGATGCCGTCCACGACGGGCCAGCGCCCGGCGGGGCCCGCAAGGGCGTGCGGGCCCTCGGGCCGCAGCGGTGCGCCGCTGACGGGGCAGGCCAGCGCGCTCATGGCAGGCCGAGCTCCGCCAGGACGGCGTCGTGGAAGGGCTTGACGGGCCCGTCATGGACGAGCGCCATCTCGCCGAGCACCACGTCCATGGTCAGCGTCGCCGCCTTGAGGTGCTGGGCGATCTGGAGGACGCGGTCGGCGACGTCCGCGGCGTGGAAGGCGCGGCCCTCGGGCGTGTCGGCGTCGGGCAGGATGGCGCAGGCGCGCTCGACCCGCTCGCGCAGGCCGCCGGGCAGCTCGTCGAGCGCCCGCGCCGTGACGCGGGCCATGACGGGCTCGAGATGGGAGCCCAGCAGCATCTCGCCCGTGAACCCCGAATCCGGCATGGCGGCGTTGTGCAGGTGGTGCGCGAGGCCGGCGAGGAAGACGGTCTCGGGATCGGCGCCGTAGGTCGTCGAGAGCAGCACGCCGTAGACCGCCACGACGAGGCAGTGCTCGGCGTGGTTCTCCGGCGGCTCCAGCACGATGCGGGGCCGGCCGGGGCAGGTGACGCCGGCGCGGGGCTGGCGCGCCAGCGCGTCCACGAAGGGCGGCGGGTCGCCGGCGGGGAGCTCGCGGGCGAGCGCGGGGCGCAGGCGGGCGAGCAAGGCCGCCGCCTCGTTCCCACCCTCGTCCTGAGGTGCCAGGCGCGGCCGAGCCTCGAATCGCGCTCCAGAGATCGCCGACGCCGATGAGGCGTGGTGCGTGCTTCGAGGCCCGCCCGCGGCGGGCACCTCGGCATGAGGGAGGATGGCGAGGTCCGTGCACACCGTCTCCAGCGCCTCCTCCAGCACCATGACGCTCTCCGGATCGGTCAGCCCCAGGTCCCGCAGGGTCGGGCCGTCGAGGTCGCCCAGGCGCGCGGCGGCGAGGCAGGAGGCGGTCACCGCCTCCATCACGGCGCCCGGATCGCCGCCCGCCACGAGCGCTCCCCAGGCCGCGCGGAAGCGCCGCTCCGCGACGGAGCCCGGCGCGCCCGCCGAGCGGATGCGCTTGAGGTCGCCCAGCTCGCGCAGGAGCGGCACCAGAGCGGGGGAGGTGCCCATGCGCGCCCTCAATGGCGCGTGAGCCAGTCGAGGAGCCGTTGTTCCTGGGCGTGGAAGGCGTGCTCGGGCGGGTGGCCGTTGCCCACCATGGGCGCCTTGAAGAACACGCCGAGCTGCTCCTGCACGCCGCCCTCGCCGCGCCGGTCGGCGAGCCCCATGACCCGGGCGATCTCGATGGCGAGCGGGGCCGCGAGGATCGAGTCCTTGCAGAGGAAGTTCACCTTGATCTGCATGCGCTTGCCCAGGAAGCCCGTGACGTCGATGTTGTCCCAGGCCTCCTTGTCGTCGCCGCGCGGGCGGTAGTAGCGGATGTCGACGATGTGGTCCTCGACCGGATAGCCGAGGATCTGCTCCAGCACGCAGCCCTTGGTCTCGAGCTTGGACTTCAGCGAATCGGGATCGTCGAGGGCCAGGCCGTCGCGGTTGCCCAGGATGTTGGTCGAGAACCAGCCGTCGACATGCAGCGCGCGGGAGCGCAGGGCCGGCGCGATCACGGTCTTCATGAAGGTCTGGCCCGTCTTGCCGTCCTTGCCGGCGACCGCGACGTTGCGGCGGCGGGCGAGCTCGACCAGGGCCGGCACGTCGGCGGCGACGCTCGGGGTGAAGTTGGCGTAGGGCACGCCGCTCGTGATCGCCGCGTAGGCGTAGAGCATGGCGGGGCCGATCGTGGGATCGCTCTCGTCCAGGCCGCGCTCGAAGGCCTCGGGTGTGGCGAGCACCGGGGCGGAGAGGTCGGGCCACACCTCGGTCGAGGCGAGGTTGAGCATGACGACGCGCTCGGCGCCCGCCTCGGCGCGGAAGCGCGCGAGGTCGGCCGCGATGATCTCCACCGCTGCGCGGTGCGACGTCGCGGCGACGAGGTGCCGGCCCTGGATGTTGCGGCAGAAGCGCTCGTTGGCCACCGCCGCCCAGGGGCGCATGGACCTGAGCGCCGAGGCGCCGTCGGCGAGCTCGTCGCGGGAGAGCACCCCGTGCTCCTGCGCGGCCGCGCCCAGGTCGTCGCCGTTGAGGTCCCAGCCGCCGAAGACGAGGTCGCGATAGGGGCTGAGGCCCGGAACGGCGAGGTCGGCCAGGGGCAGGCCGTCGAACCGGTTGGCGCCGGACTTGATCATCTCGATCCCGGCGATCGCCGTTGTGGCGACGGCGCCCCCCATCCCGACGATGGCGACGCCGAGACGGTCCTTCGGATTGGCCTGGATCACGGATGGCTCCTGAAGCTCGCGGAGATCGGCCCCGTATGGGCGGGGCCTGTTCTGGTCCGCGGCACGAACGCACCTTCCGTTACGTCAGTTGCCCAGCGTGGCCGTGACAGGCTGTCGCAGAATTTTTTTCGCGACAGCCCCCCTGTTGGCCGCCGCCGGGAGGGTTCGGCCAGCATTGGTCTTGGGATGCAAGGGGTTGACGCGTGTTGATCGCCGTGCCGGGCGGGGCGGCGTGACGGCCTGCGACATCTTCGCCGCGGGCCGTGCCCCTCAGGGTCGCTCCTCGACCCCGTCGAGCGTCGCGACGGCGTGCGCGGGAGCCGCGCAGGCCGGCACCTCGCCCTTGAGCTGGCGCAGCTCCCGCAGCTCCGGCGCCAATGCGGTGTCGTCGGCGGCGAGGAACAGGCCGAGGCGCCGCGACGCCGCACCCAGGTCGACGCGGCTCGAGACCGATGCCAGCCGGGGGTCGAGCATGAGGGTGAGGAACGTGTGGCCGCGCCCAGCTCGCGCGCTCAGGCGAGCTCGGCCAGGGGCACCGGCGCGGCGTGCGGACGCGTCGCGAGCATGGAATCGATGAGCGCCAGGGCCTCGCGCCGTCCGCTGTTGCGGGCCTGCTCGAAGGGCGTCCAGGTCTGGTCGAACGCGAGGCCCGCGAAGACCTCTCGGTAGCGGCGCAGCTCGTTCGGGGTGAGCGGCACGCCGCGGACGAAGGCCTTGTGGGCCGAGATGGTGAGCGCGCGGCGCGGATCGGCCGGGTCGAGCTCGAACTTCAGGGCGTCGCCGCAGAACAGGATCCGCCGGCGGGCGTCGTGGAGCACCGCGTGCCCGTCGAAATGCCCCGCCGTGAGGTGGAGCGTGAGGCCGGGCAGGACCTCGAGGCGGTCGTCGAAGGGCCAGGTCACCCGCAGCGCCCCGGTCCAGGCGAGGTCGCCGGGATGGAGGGCGACCTCCGGATCGAACCGGTCCTGGATCTGGAACAGGGCGCCGTAGCTGTGGGGATGGGAGGCCGAGGCGACCGCCACGCCGCCGAGCCGCTCGATCCATCCCAGCGCGGCGTCCGAGAACACCGCGCCGCCCTCGAACAGGAGGTTCCCCTGCGGCCCGGTGAGGAGATAGGCGCTGGGGCCGATGCCCGTCACGGGATCGTTCCAGAAGCGCCAGACGCCGTCCTCGACCTCGGCCCAATGGGTCGGGGCACGGGCCTGCTTCTCGGCGGGGTCGAGGAACTCGAACGGTCCCTGCGGCATCACGTGCCGGGCATCCGCGCACATGGGGCAGTCGCGCGGACGGTCGAAGCGCCGCTGCCAGAAGCCGCAATTCTCGCAGCAGAAGGCCGGGAGCCGGAGGGCGTCGGCGAAGGGCAGGTAGCCGGGCATGGCGCTCGTCGGGCGGGCGGTGGGTCGCACCCCGCAGGTTGGCCGCCCGCCCGCCGCCGTCAAGCGCGCGGTGGCGCTCCGGGGGCGTTCGTCCGTGAGACACGATGCAGCACCGGGCGCCTCCCTCGACCGTCGCGGCCCATGGGAGCCCGTCGGGTCGCAGGCGACGCGGTGGCGCCCTCGCTCAGCGCCGCCCGCCCGGCCCGGTCAGCCCTCGGCCGGGGCGCCGGCGCGCTCCAGGGCGAGGGCCGCGTTGATGAGGCCGATATGGCTGAAGGCCTGCGGGAAGTTGCCCAGCTGGCGCCGCGAGCCCGCGTCGTATTGCTCGGCCAGCAGCCCGACGTCGTTTCGCAGGGACAGGAGGCGCTCGAACAGGCCCCTCGCCTCGCTCACCCGCCCCTGCATGACCCAGGCCTGGACCAGCCAGAAGGAGCAGATCAGGAACGCCCCCTCGTGCCCCGCGAGGCCGTCCTCGGCCTCGTCCGTGTCGTAGCGCAGCACGAGCCCGTCCGGCATCAGGTTGGCCTCGACGGCCGCGATCGTGCCGGCGACGCGCGGGTCGTCGATGGGCAGGAAGCCCTCCAGCGGCAGGAGCAGGAGGCTCGCGTCCAGCGCGCGCGATCCATAGGCCTGGACGAAGCTGTTCAGGGCCGGGTCGAAGGCGTGCGCGCACACGTCCGCATGGACGGCGTCGGCCTCCCGGCGCCAGCGCGCGGCGGCCGCCCCGTCGCCGTTCTGGACGGCGAGCCTGGCGGCGCGGTCGAAGGCCGTCCAGGCCATCACCTTCGAGTAGGTGAAGTGCTGGCGGCCGCTGCGCACCTCCCAGATGCCCTCGTCCGGCTCGCGCCAGATCCGCGACAGGTGGCCCAGGATCACGCCCCCGATGGCGCCGGCGCGCGGATGCGGGGGCAGGCCCGCCCGCTGGGCCTGGTAGAGCATGTCCGCGACCTGCCCGTACACGTCGATCTGCAGCTGGTCGGCCGCGCCGTTGCCGACGCGCACCGGGGCCGAGCCGGCGAAGCCCGGAAGCCAGGGGACCTCCCACTCGGGCAGGCGGCGCTCCCCGCCGATGCCGTACATGATCTGCATCTGCTCGGGCGAGCCCGCGACCGCCCGCATGAGCCAGTCCCGCCAGGCCTCCGCCTCGCCGACATAGCCCAGCCGCATCAGCGAGAGCAGGGTGAAGCTGGCGTCGCGCAGCCAGCAATAGCGGTAGTCCCAGTTGCGGGATCCGCCGATCCATTCGGGCAGGGAGGTGGTCGGGGCCGCCACGATGGCGCCGGTGGGGGCGTAGGTGAGCGCCTTGAGGGTGAGAACCGAGCGCCCGACGGCCTCGCTCCAGTCTCCCACGGGACGGCACACCCCTGAGAAGGCCCGCCAGGTCGCCTCGGTGCGCGCGAGCGCCTCCTCCGGGTCGACCACCGCCGGGGGCGGCGCGACGGAGGACGAATGGGTTAGCACGAAGGGGACGCGCTGCCCCGCCCGGACCGTGAAGCGCCCGACCGTATGCAGGTCCTCGCCATGGAGCTCGACGGGGGTGCGCAGGGTCAGGAGGTCGGGGCCGGCGATGGCCACGAGGGACCCGTCCCCGCCGCGGGACACCCAGGGCACGATCCGCCCGTAGTCGAACCGGATCGCGAGGTCGAGGTCGAACGCCACCTCGCCGGTCTCGCCCACCACGAGGCGGACGAGGTTGGCGGCGTCGTCGCGCGGCGGCATGAAGTCGATCAGGATCGCGCTGCCGGTCGCCGTCTCGAACCGCGTCTCCAGCACCATGGTGCCGCCGCGGTAGCGTCGGGCCACCCGGGCGTCCGCGTCGCGCGGCGAGATGGACCAGCGCCCGTTCTCGGGCGAGCCGAGCAGCGCGGCGAAGCAGGCGGGGCCGTCGAAGCGAGGCCAGCAGAGCCAGTCGACGGAGCCGCTCCGCGACACCAGGGCCGCCGTCTCGCAATCGCCGACGAGGGCATAGTCCTCGATGCGCGGCGAGGGGCCGGGGGGCGACGCGTTCGGCTGGGTCATGGGCGGCGGGGTCCGGACACCCGCCATGGTTACGGTGCGGGGGACCGCTCAGCAAGGCGGGCGCGGCCGAAAGCCGCCGCCCGCGCCTGCGTCGATCGGGGCGGCCGGCGCCGCGTTCCATGTCGGCCACACGACATTAGGGGGTTGCCATCTCCCCCCGTCCGCGCGAAAAACCCCGTCGAGATGGTTGCCGGAGTCATGATGCCTCGTCGCCGCGTTGCCGGACGCCTGGAACGGGCCGTGCTCGTCGTGGACGACAACCCCATCGCGCGCGCCGCCGCCGTCGACCTGTTCACGGATCTCGGGTTTCGCGTTCACGACTCCTATGACGGAGCCGGGGCCCTGCGCCTGCTCCGGGCCCATCCCGGCATCGGGGTGCTGTTCGTCGACGTGAGGATGCCGGGCATGACCGGCCCGGAGCTGGCCCAGGCCGCCGTCGCGCTGCGTCCCGACCTCAAGGTGGTGTTCACCTCCGGCTACGTGGACGCCTCGACCCTGCCGGAGGCGGCGTCCTTCGTGCCCAAGCCCTGGACCGTCGCGCAGGTGGTCGACGCCATCGAGACGTGAGGCGTACCCGGCGCGCGCCTCAGACCCGCCGCACGGCGCCCCGCGCGGCGCTGGTGGTGAGGGCCGCATAGGCCCGCAACGCGGTGCTCACCGCGCGCTTGCGGGGCTGGGCCGGGACCCATCCGGCCCTGTCCTGGGCCGTGCGCCGGCGGCGCAGCTCCGCCTCGTCCACGGCGAGGTGGATGCGCCGGTTGGGGATGTCGATCTCGATGCGGTCGCCGTCCGCGACGAGACCGATGAGCCCGCCCTCCGCCGCCTCGGGCGAGACGTGCCCGATGGAGAGGCCCGACGAGCCCCCGGAGAAGCGCCCGTCGGTCACGAGGGCGCAGGCCTTGCCCAGGCCCTTCGCCTTCAGGTAGCTCGTGGGATAGAGCATCTCCTGCATGCCGGGCCCGCCGCGCGGCCCCTCGTAGCGCACGACCACCACCTCGCCGGGCGCGACCCGCCCGCCCAGGATCCCCTCGACCGCCGCGTCCTGGCTCTCGAACACCCGCGCCGGTCCGGCGAAGGCGAGGAGCCCATCGTCGACGCCGGCGGTCTTCACGATGCAGCCCTCCTCGGCGAGGTTGCCGTAGAGGACCGCGAGGCCGCCGTCGCGGGAGAAAGCGTGCGCCGCGTCGCGGATCACGCCGCCGGCGCGGTCGAGATCGAGCTCCTCCCAGCGCCGCTCCTGGCTGAAGGCTTCTTGCGTCGGCACGCCGCCCGGCGCCGCGCGGAAGAAGGTCTCCACGGCCTCGTCTGGGCCGCGCCGCAGGTCCCAGCGCTCCAGCGCCGCGCCGAGGGAGGCGGCGTGGACCGTGCCCGCGTGCCGGTGGATCAGGCCCGCGCGATCGAGCTCGCCCAGGATCGCCATGATGCCGCCGGCCCGGTGCACGTCCTCGATATGGACGTCGGCGACCGCCGGGGCGACCTTGCACAGGACGGGCACCCGCCGGGAGAGCCGGTCGATGTCGGCCATCGTGAAGTCCACCCCGCCCTCGTGGGCGGCGGCGAGCAGATGCAGGACCGTGTTGGTCGAGCCGCCCATGGCGATGTCCAGCGTCATGGCGTTCTCGAACGCCTCGCGGTTCGCGACGG
>DASPJU010000748.1:0-2042 GCA_035628475.1 Salinarimonas sp.
TTGGCCTTAACCCGTTGATACGAAAAGCGCCTGAGGTGATTTCCTCGGCCCTCTAATTCCGCCTTTCGGGCGGATATCCGGCGCCGCCCGGTTGAGCGGCATCCAGAAGTAGAAGTAGGAGAACCACCATGTTGACCGTCAAGGTCTACGATGCGTCCGGCGTTCGCGCCGGCTATGCGTGCGACAGCTACACCCTCATTCCGCCCGGGGCAGCCGTGCGGGATGATTGCGCCACTGAGGATGTGCCGCGCGTCGTTCTTATGGACGATGACGGGCACATTCGCACCATCGTTCGGCCGGCGCCGACATCAATGGTCTATGTCATGAATGCTGGCGGCCAGACCATCGACACGATGCGTTTCGACAAGTTCACGTACAACGGCGCGTGCAGCGCAGACGCAGCTCGGGCCGCCTAATGCCTGCGCCCGGCTCCGTGGCCTTGTAACGGGCATTTCCCGCGCCAAGCGAAAAGGTGAGTGAGTGAGCCAACCCCTGAAAGAGCAACTGAGCCCGCACGACTTCCTGATAAGGGCCTCCCAACTGGTGAACGGCCCCCGGTCCCAGACGCATGGGGACTACCGGGACCAGCATCAAAAGTGTGCCGCTCTATGGTCCGCCTATCTCGGCCAACCCATCACAGCGGAGGACGTGGCCCTGATGCTCGCCCTGATGAAAGTCTCTCGCATGCGCATGGGCTCGTACAACCGGGACCACTACGATGATGCGGCGGCCTATATCGGGATCGCGGGGGCGCTGGCGCAGGATGGCTAACCTCACCCAGCAACTCATCCGCCACGAAGGGTTGCGGCTCAAGCCTTACCGCGACACGGAGGGCAAGCTGACGGTGGGTGTTGGCCGGAATCTCGACGACCGGGGCATCTCGGAAAGCGAGGCGCTGTATCTGCTGGCCAACGACATCGCCATTGCCGAGAAGGACTTGGACCGCAACGCTCCGTGGTGGCGGCAACTATCGGGGCCGCGAAGGCAAGCCCTGCTGAACATGGTGTTCAACCTGGGATGGCCGCGCCTCTCGGGATTCAGGAGCATGCTCGCCGCGCTACAGACGGGCGATTACGAAGTGGCCGCCAAGGAAATGCTCGACAGCAAATGGGCGGCGCAGGTTGGCAATCGAGCCAAAGAATTGGCGGGCATGGTTAGGTCTGGCTAGTCCGCCTTGGCAAACTCTCCGAAGTACTCTCTGGCCGCCGCCGCATAGGCAGCCTGAGCCTCGGGGAGCGTCTTGAAGCGTCCGAGGTGGATGAACTTACCGCGCTGCGTCATGAAGGCGCAGTAGGCCCCGGCGTGAAGGCGAACCCCCTTCGCCGGCCCAGACCTATTGTTCCTGCCGCGCTTGTTGCCTTGATTCTGGGTATCCGTGGCAGGGCGCAGATTTGCGAACCGATTGTCGAGCGTGTCGCGGTTAGCGTGGTCAAGAATGCGCGGCTCGTCGCCCGTCATCCACTTGTAGATGATCCTGTGGGCATAGCGGGGCGAGCCGTCACATTCAACAACAAGATAGGTGGCACTCCCACGCACGGCCTGACTTCCCGCTGGTTTGCCAGCGAACCTCGCATTGTGTGCGCCGACCTTATGGCCGGGGCCCGTCCGGCGTTTCCACAGCAGGCGGCCTGTATCCGGCTCGTAATCGAACAGTTCCCGAAGTCGCCCTTGCGACGGAAGATTCGCTCTCATGGGCGACAATATAACAAAAACGAGACGCCCCGTCTCGCGCAACCCCTGAATAGGTGAATAGATGCTCCCTGCATTGATGGCCGTCCTTGGCCCCATTCTCGGTAAGGCTGCCGAGCGGCTGATTCCCGATCCCGAGGCCCGGGCAAAATGGGTATCCGAGACGCTGGGCATGTTCATGCAGGCGGACCTTGGGCAGTTGAAGGTCAACGAGGCCGAGGCGCAGAGCAGCAGCATCTTCGTCGCCGGCTGGCGGCCCTTCATCGGCTGGGTGTGCGGCGCCGCGCTGCTCTACTCCTATCTCCTGGTCCCGCTGGTGGTGTGGCTGGGATTCGTGATCGGCAAGCCGGTGC
>DASPJU010000749.1:0-3105 GCA_035628475.1 Salinarimonas sp.
ACCACGCTCGGAGCCGATCTGCCGAGACGAGACGCATGAGCCGCTACCCGTTCCGGATCATCACATACAAAGCCGGCGTGAAGGTCGGAGATCGAGCCGGCCGGTCGCGCGCTGCCGCCGAGCAGTTCTTCAAAGAGGCCGTGCAGGCCGCGCAGCAAACAGCCTCAACCCAGAAGGTGCCAAGGCGTGTCGAACTCGTTCACGGCGGCGTGGTGATCGAGTGCGCGGACCTGCCGGTCACAGGAGCCACGTCAATCTCGGCGTGACCAGGCAGCTGCGGATGACTAGGCCTCAGTAAGCACCTTGGAGCAGACAATGTCACCTGAGGAGAGCACGAACCCTGGCATCCCGCGCAATGATCTCAAACGCTTGGGAAGCGAGCTGAACCACTCGCTGCCACTCGAAGCGGGGCTGCCGAGCGGACTGGCAGACTTGGTGCTGAGGCTCGTTGTGCAGGAAAGCGAGACCGAGCGCGAGCGCCTTGACCGACGCTCCTCAAGTGATCAGCCAAGTAGCTAGATTGGCGTGCTAGGCTTGAGATTGCTTCCAATGTTTTCCGCAACGCTTGAACTCCCACCCGTCCAGGAACTTGCCCCTACAGACGACACTGGTAGGGTGAGCGTTCGATGCGGGACGGGAACAATCGTGTGGGGGCTCGGGACACGCTCAGAGGCATACTGGAAGCGTATCCCGCTGAAGCCATCGAAGCTGCGACAGAGCGTATCCGCCGCATGCACCCCGGCCATCCAGCCTTGCAATTGCTTGAGTCATGGGTGCACGGACTGCAACGGACGCTAGACCGCTCTCGCTCCTAACCCTCCGCATTGCGGGCACATCTTCGCCCGCGTTAATCACCAGCAGTTCCTCGCGCTTTGGCCGGCGCCGCCTCTCCCATGACCAGGTTGAACATCGGAGGCATTGCCCGGCACCTACTCATACTCGGTGAGCTTTGCATGCTGCCGGACGAGAGTGATGGAACAACGGGCGCCCTCGCGCCTTTTCCTTTCGGACGAACGACGATCTCGAAGCCGGCGAAGCGCCCGGGGTTGAGCCCCCCTCCGGGCGCTTCGTTGTGTCTAGCGCGTGCCTTCCCCTGTTGCGGGAAATGGGCTCAAGACCTTCTCACTCGCCTAAGGTCCTCCAGACGAGCCATGTCGATCCGGATACGCTCAACGGCGGCCGCACCCCGGATGTCCGTCACCCCTCGCTCACGGCGCCCCTCGGCATCCGTCGCTCCATCGAAGAAATTCTTTCGCTGACCCGGTCTCATGGCGAGCACGGCCTCGACCTCGCACTCGTGGCGCCACTCTTCCGAGGAGGTCGGCACCATGCGGCCGGCGAGGTGGGAGTATGTGGTGTGGAGATGGCGCCTCAACCTCGTCCTCTAGGCAGAATGTGAGTCCCTGAGCCACCACGAGCCTTAATCCGACGCGAGCGCGTCGGAGGACGGTCACCTCAGAGGTGGCTGTTTCAGTCGCGCTTCGCCCACTGTACTTCCTCCTAGCGTACAAGCCCAATCATCAAAGTTCGTTCGCCAGCATGATCCTGTCGCCTGAGGAACATTCAACTCCCTGCAGTTGAGGTTAGGATCTTGCCCGAAGGATGCGACGCTGCTTCGCGTGTTGCAGATCGACCAAACGAAAGATCCTCGCAGCGGATAAATCGGAAAATTCAAGTCTGGATCTGTGACGTTGGTATCGTTCACGCCGTAGCGACGGCCGCGGCCTATCTCAATTCTGAGGTCCTTCATCAACCAAAGTTCGTAGGTGTGCTCTTTTTCGGTCCGACACCGAACGAGGGCTGCAGCTTGATCCGGATCTGGCGGTGTAGCCTGGCGCAAAGGTTTGCACGTTGCAGGATCCCGCGCGCCATAAAGTGCACCCGAGCCAGCGGCCGCCCACGAGTGGGCATTCGTAGCGACCAGCAGCACCAGCGTAGCTGCGAGGGTTGTCGCCAGCATCATGAGTGCTCCTCCGGTGGGCCAGATCGGCAGGGGTTGCGCCTCACGGCCGATAGGCACTCTTCGAAGAATGGATCAGCGCTGCGACGCGAACCCGGAAAGACAATAACACGACGTTCGTCATCTGGCTTGATCATGCGCAGCCGACGCGGACGTATCGGAAAAGGCACCACGCTTCCCATCGTACTCGACTCCACCGCTGGAACAACGGAAGCGGAGCAGTAGTAGTTTCGCGGCCGGTGGGCAGAGCTGACATGAGGAGTTGCATGTCCCCGTGACCACGCACTGGAATCGGAGAACTGTGGATAAGTCTGTTGTCGTGAGCGCCGTGGGATGGAGGCTCAGCGGAAACGCTTGAGCAGAGCCCATATGCGAGCCAGCGCCTGGTTCTCGACGGCGTCGGGCCGCTCCACGGCACGGTCGAAGGTCCGCCAGCGCATGCCCTTGGGCTTCGCGATGACGCCGCCGATCCGATCATAGTTGCCCAGCCGATGCCGGAGCTTGAAAGCCTGCCCGAGGGCCCGATCCCGTGGGGTCTCACGCTGCGAGCGGTAGGCCAGCCGGTGCGCCTGGCGCGTGGCGAAGGTAAGGGCTCAAGGGGGCAGATAGAGCTTGGCGACGCGGGCACCGGTTCTGGGGCACACGAACCACCAGCGCCTGCCGCCGACGGGCTGCGTCGTCGTCTCCAACTCGACCCAGTAGTCGGAGGCGTGCTTCTCCCCGTTGCGGCGGGCCGTGGTGTAGTGCAGGCGGACCCGGCCATGCTCCTCGCTCAGCTGAGCTTGGTAGGCGATCGAGCTGATCTGCTCGCCCGTGCGGGTGTTGGTCCACACGATGGAGCTGTCCCAGGCTTGGCCTGGCCGGAAGAGACGGCCGTGCATGAGCTTGCCGAGATCGAGGGTCAGCCCATCCTCGACGTTAGGCCCTCCCCCCGACCGCCCGCTGCCGTACCCGCCCATGTGTGCGCTCCAGATATTCCGAAATCCCGTGGCGATCTTTGATTTCCGGTGCTGTTTCGACCTGGTTTCCGGTGCGCCTTCCGGGAGCCTGGATTCCTTGCGCTGTATGGGTTGCGCGTCACGACCGTGTCGATGCCGGCCTATTTCGCCCTATTTTAAATCCGGCTCTTTTAGGAGGGCGCAGCA
>DASPJU010000750.1:0-8679 GCA_035628475.1 Salinarimonas sp.
CGACGGCAAGTCCGACGGCAAGTCCTGATGGCAGGCCTGCGCCGTTAGTAGGCGTTTTTGTGGAGGAAGCCGCGGAAGACGGTGAGGATCATGATCCGGACGTCGAACCAGAGGGACCAGTTTTGGATGTAGAAGAGGTCGCACTCGATGCGCTTCTCGATGCTGGTGTTCCCCCGCCAGCCGTTGATCTGGGCCCAGCCCGTGATGCCGGGCTTCACCTTGTGGCGCGCGAAATAGCCGTCCACCACCTGGTCGTAGAGGAGGTTGGCGGCCTTGGCGTGCTGGGCGTGCGGGCGCGGCCCCACGAGCGACAGGTCGCCCTTGAAGACCACGTTGATGAGCTGGGGCAGCTCGTCGAGCGAGGTCTTGCGGATGAACCGGCCCACCCGCGTCACCCGGGCGTCGCCCTTCGTGACGAGCCGCGACGCGGTGGCGTCGCACTGGTCGACATACATCGACCGGAACTTGAACACCTCGATGAGCTCGTTGTTGAAGCCGTAGCGCTTCTGCCGGAAGAAGACCGGCCCCCGCGAGTCGAGCTTGATCGCGGCCGCGACCGCGAGCATGACCGGGGTCAGGACGAGAAGGAGCAGCGCGCCGACCACCCGGTCGAACAGCCACTTCGTCACCAGGTCCCAGTCCGCCATCGGCTTGTCGAACAGGTCGAGGACCGGCACGGCGCCGAGATAGGAATAGGCGCGCGGGCGCAGGCGCAGCTTGCTCGTGGTGGCCGACAGGCGGATGTCGATGGGCAGGACCCAGAGCTTCGACAGCATCTGCAGGAGCCGGGTCTCGGCGGAGAGCGGAACCGTGAAGATCACGAGGTCGAGCTGGGTCTTGCGGGCATACTCGACGAGGTCAGACACCGTGCCGAGCTTCGGGTAGCCCGCCACCACGTCGCCGCTGCGCTCGTCGCCCCGGTCGTCGAAGACGCCGATGATGCGGATGCCCGTGTCGCTCTGGGCGTCCAGCGCCCGGATCATCGCCTCCGCGGCCGGGCCGCCGCCCACGATGGCGGTGCGCCGGTCGAACCAGCCGGCCCGGGTCATGCGCGAGACCGCGAAGGCGAGGACGAGCCGCTCGGCCACGAGCAGGAGGAGCCCCGCGAGATACCAGCTCACGAGCCAGACGCGGGAGAACTGGTCGCCCGCCTTGAGGAGGAAGACCGCCGCGAGGGCCAGGAGGAAGACGAGGGTCCAGCCCCCGATGAGCCGCAGGCCCGTGCGGGCGAAGGCCCGGAAGGCGGGGATCGCGTAGGTGCCCAAGCCCTGCAGGGTCACGACCGTCGCGGCCGAGAGCGCCAGGATGCCCACCACGTAGTTCGAGCTCGGGGCGCCGAACCCGGACAGGTAGAGCTCGTGGACCAGGAAGCCCGTGAGCGTCGCGATGAGGAACTCGGCCGCGCGCACGCCTCCGGTGAGCACGACGGGGGAGAGGCGCTTGGCGCCGGGGATCCCGACCACGCCCTCGGCGGTGGGCATGCCCGAGCGGCGCTCGGCCCGGGGTTGCGCCGCGCCCTCGACGGTCATCGTCGAGGCCACGGCCATGAGGTCCCTGATGTCGATCACGTGGGCTCACCTCGCGGAGGCGTCCGCGCTGGCCTGCCGGCCGCCGCGGAGCGCGACTGCCGCGACGTTACCCGCCAGGGTTCACGGAAGGCTTAACGGCGCCGGCGTCGACGCGTGCGAGGCGGAGCGCCCGCCGATCGAGGGCGGCCCGGTAGCCGCTGACGCCCCCATCCACCATCTGGTCGAGGGAGAAGCGCCCGCGCACGAAGGCGCTCAGGGCCGCGGCGCGCTCGGTCCGCCGCTCGGCAGACTCGGCGAGACGGGCGAGCAGCGCGACGGCGAGGATCTCGGGATCGTCGGGCGCGATGAGCTCGTCCGCGAAGGGCCCGAAGATCTCGGGGACGCCCCCGACCGCGGTGGCGACCAGGGGCTGGGCCGCGGCCGCGGCCTCCAGCACGACGTAGGGAAGGGACTCGGCGCGCGACGGCACCACCATGATCCGCCCGCGGCCCAGCGCCCTGCGGATCGGCTGCGCGCCCTCGAAGGTCACGAGGGACCCGACGCCGCAGCGCTCGGCCTGCGCGCGCAGCTCGGCCTCGTCCGGCCCCGAGCCGACGAGGAGCAGCGTCGCGGGCCGGCCCCGGGCCCGCATGAGGCCCAGCGCCGCGATGAGCGTGTCGATGCCCTTGGCGGCGCGCATCTCGCCCACATAGACGAGGTCGCCTCCGTTCGGGCAGGGCCGGATCGGCTCGAACTCGCTGTCGGCGATGCCGTTGAGCACCACCCGCTCGATCCGGTCGGTGCGGCCGGCATAGGCGTGGAAGCGTCCCGCGATGAAGGCGCTCTCGAACAGGAACACGTCGGTGCGCCGGCCCAGCACGGCTTCCGCCGTCATGTAGAGGCGGTGCAGCGCGCTGCCCGGGCGGTAGTTGAAGGAGCCGCCATGGGGCGTGTAGGCACGCACGGCCCGCGTTCCCCACATCAGCCGCGCATAGGCGCCCCCCTTCGAGCCGTGGCCGTGCAGGACGTCCGGGTCCACCCGGCGCACCATCCCGCGCAGGGCCGCGAGCGCCGTGAGGTCGGTGGGATGCGGGTTGCGGCGCATGGGCACGCGGGCGACGCCCAGCGCCAGCGAGGGCGCGAGCTCGTCCAGCGCCTGGACGGCGCGCTCGCCCCCCGTCGAGGAATCGCAGAACAGCCCCACGCGATGGCCCCGCGCCGCCTGCTCGCGGGCGAGGTCGACCACGTGGCGGAAGAGGCCGCCCACGGGCGCGCGCAGCACGTGGAGGATGGACAGGGGCCGTTCGATCGTCATGCGCCTCGGCCTCCGGGCCGCGTCAGAACCAGCGCTCCTTGATCACGATCGTGTCTCCGGGGCGCACCGGGTAGGTGATTGGCACGGCGGCCGTTACGATCCCGTCACTGGAGGCGCGCGAGATTTCGGCATAGGTGCGCGCCGCGCGCGGGGTGAAGCCGCCCGCGATGGCGACCGCGGTCTGGACCGTCATGCCGTTCACGAAGGGGAACTGCCCCGAGGTCGTGACCTCGCCGAGGATGAAGAAGGGACGGTAGGTCTCGATCTCCACCGTGACCTTCGGCTCGCGGAGGTACCCGCCCTTCAGGCGGCCCTCGATCGCCCGGGCCGCCTGGATGGTGCTCATCCCGGCCACGGGAATGGCCTCGATGAGGGGCATGACGATGCGCCCCGAGCCGTCCACCGCGTAGATGTTAGAGAGGTTGTCCTGGCCGAAGACGATGATGCGCAGCCGGTCGCCCGAGGCGAGCGTGTAGGGCGCCCCTGCCGCGTGGTCGAGGCCGCCGGTCTGCAGCGCCGCGGAGGCGCAGCCCGCGAGGGGGCCGGCGCAGGCGAGCAGGAGAAGCGCGGATCGCCGGTTCATGGTCGGGCTTTGCGTCGTGGTAAAGGGACCGTTGACGCCGACCTTAAGGGCGCATGGTTAACAAAAGCTCACCGCCTCCCCTGGGGGAAGGCGGCCCGCGCGCCGGAGGCGTTGACGGGGGCGCTCACACATAGGCGATGAGCCGCCCCGCGAGCAGGGCGAGGGTCCAGGCGCCGAGCGAGACCGCCGCATAGGGACGCGCCGCCGCGAGGTCGTCCATCGTGCGGAAGCGGCGGTGGAAGAGCGCGACGTTCACGAGCCCCAGGGCGATCAGCCCCATCTTGGCGAGGAAGACGGGGTTCTGGCCCAGCGCGCGCGCCTCGACCGCGAGCAGGACGAGGCCCGTGGGGATCTGGAGCAGGAGGCCGCCGGCGGCGATCCGCAGGGCGGTGGGCGCGATGGCCCAGGCCTCGCGCCCCCGCCGGGCCAGGACCCCGACGTCGAACACCGCGACGGCGCCGACCAGCAGCGCCGCCCCCAGCACGTGGAGGAGGTTGGCGAGGGTGAACAGCCAGGCCGAATGGCGCGCCGCATGCCCCAGGGCCGAGGATTCCAGCGCCGCGAGAAGCTCCGCGTACACCGGCGCCTAGCGCAGCTCGAAGGTGCGGCCGCCCACCGTGATGCGCTCGGCGCGCAGCTCGGTGGGAACCTTGGTGGAAGGATAGCCCTCGACCGTGACCCTGGTGCCCGCCTTGATCATCTCCGGATCGAGCCCCCGCGCGGTCATGCGGAAGGGGGGCGCGAGCACCGCCTCCCAGGTCCGGCCCTCGTGCGGCACCATCACGTGGACATGGGGGTTCTGCCATTGCAGCGCCTCCACGGGCGCCTCGATGCGCAGGGTGCGGGCGGCGTCGTAGGCCCCCCAGCCGTGATGGGCGGCCGCCGCGCCGGCGGCGAGGCAGAGAGCGAGGAGGCTAAGCGCGAGGGGGCGAGCGGTCACGGCGGGATCCTCCGGGTTCCCTAGGGTGACGCAGGCTCGCCCGGCGTCAAGTGCCGCCGCCGGCCTTTCCGCCCTCGTCGTCCGGCTGCGGGGGCGCAATGCCGGACAGAGCCCGCTCGACGGCGGCGACGCCGGTCTCGTGGGCCTTGCGGGCGCGGTGGAGGCGGCGCACGGGCTCGTCGAAATCCGGCGGCAGGGCGGGATCGCCGAGGAAGGCGGGCTTGGCCTCGTCCGCGTCGAGCGCCGTGCGAAGCTCCCGCCCGAGGCGCTCGCGCGCGGCGGCGTCGAGAACCGCATATGTCCGCTTCGTCCGTCCGCTCCCGTCCGCCATCGCGTCGCTCCGTCGACGGATCAACGCCGGTCGGCCCGGGCGGGGTCCGTCGATGTGATCGCACGCGGCGCGGGCGGCGCGCCCTCGGGCCATTCGCGCCGACGCGGGCGCGATGGCCTGGCCCCGCGCGCGACGATGGCCTACCCCCCGCGCCCCAGCACGTAGATCACCCCGTCCAACATGATGGTCAGGCGCTGGCCGACGGCGTGGTAGTCGAAGACGCCGCTGCCGCAGGTGACGCGCAGGGTCTCGATCTCGCCCGTGATGTTGCGGCGCTTGGCGAAGGCGAGCGCCTCGGCCTCCGACATCGATCCCTGGAACAGCCCCTGGGGCGGCGAGCGAACGATCTCGTAGGCGGGCTTCTCGCAGTCCAGGGGCGAGGGGGCCTCGACGGCGCCGCGGGAGAAGACGATCGCGCGCCCGATCCATTCGCCGCCCTCCTTGGTGGGGGAGGCGTCGTCGATGCCGAGAATCGTCCAGCGGCCCTCGAAGCGCGCCTGGGCGGCGGCGGGGAGCGGCGCAAGGACGGCAGCGGCGAGCAGGAGGGCGACGAGGGGGCGCATGGGCGGGATCCGGTTCATGGCTCGTCCGGGCGGCCCTCGGCGGGCCGCCAGGCGCGTTCGAAGATCGACTGCAGCGCCTCGATGTGGCGATTTTGCGCCTCCTGCCCCACGCGGAGGGCCTCTCCCCAGGCCGAGGCGGCGCCGGGCGGCGCGGGCTCCGGATCGGGCACGGGCTCCGGCTCGGGAGGCGGCGGCTCGGGCGCGGGCGCGGGCAGGCCCATCAGGGCGCGCATCATGTCGCCGAAGGGGTCGCGCGGCGCCGGATCCGGGGGCGCAGGGGCGGGCTCGGGCCGCGGCCCGGGGGCCGGCGGCAGCCCGAACATCGTCGAGAAGAAGCCCTCCCACGGGTTGGGCGCCGGGGGCGGAGGCGTCGGCTCGGGCGTCGCCAGCCAGGGGCGCATCATGGCCGAGAAGGGATCGGACGGCTCCCCCGAGGGCGTGGCCGCCGTCGAGGCCGCCCGGGACAATCCGCCGAACATCAGGCCCGTGACGAGGGGCATCATCTGGCGTACCGCCTCCGGGGCGACGCCCGCCATCAGGGCCGCCTGCCGCTCCACGAGGCCGGCGACCTCCGGGCCGAACAGGCGGGTGGTGGCGTCCTCGGCCTGGGCCCGGCGCTGCGGCGTGAAGGCGGACAGGCCACCCTCCAGCAGGGGCGCGAAGGCGCCGGTGCCGGTGAGCCGCATCAGGTCCGCGAAGGTCGAGGGCCGCTGCACCGCATTGTGGCGCAGGGCCATGAGGAAGGCGGGGGCGAGCGCGAAGGCCGCGGCCCTGGCCTGGTCGGGGCCGAGGCCGATCTGGCGCCCCGCGCCCTCGAGCGCCGCGACGGCCTGGCTCGACTGCCAGAAATCGAGAAGGTTGAGCACGGCGCGCCTCCGACGGGTCCCAGACATTAAGCGGGGCGGGGCGTCGAGGACAACGCGCTTCACGCCCGGGCGCGCGCCTCCAGCCGCCGGATCGTCCAGAACGCCGTCGCGAGCGCGCCGATCCCGAAGGCGACGGAGCCCACCGCGACGCCGATCAGCACCCCCACCGGCCCGCCCCAGGCGGCGCCCACGAGCGCGAAGGGCATGGTGCCGAGCGTCGCCCGCCCCCAGTTGAAGGCCGTGGAGAGGAACGGGAAGCCCAGATTGTTGAAGGAGGCGTTGGCGACGAAGAGCAGGCCGTTGAAGAACCACATCGGCCCCGCGAGCAGGCAGAAGGCCGTCACGACCTGCGCCGCCACCCCCTCGGCGTGGAAGAGATCGACCACGATCCCCCGGCCTCCGGCCAGCAACGCCCAGACCGCCACGACATACACGGCCGTGACCACCACCGCGTCGCGCAGGGTGGCGCGCATGCGCTCGAAGCGCCCGGCCCCCCAGTTCTGCCCCAGGATGGGGCCGACCGCGCCCGAGAGCGCGAACAGGCCGCCGAAGGCGACCGGAGCGAGGCGGTCGATCACGGCGTTGCCCGCGATGGCCGTGTCGCCGAATCGGGCGATCACCCCCGCTACGAAGGCGCCGGCCACCGGCGTCGCGACATTGGTGAGCACGGCGGGCAGCGCGATGGCGAGCATCGCGCGGGCGTCGCGGGCCACGTCCGCGGCGCGGGGGCGGGCCACGAGGTCGTGGATCCGCGCCGCGCCGTACCAGCCCACCAGCGCGAAGATGCCCCGCGACACCACGACCGCGATGGCGGCGCCGTCGACGCCGAGCCCGGCCCAGAAGATGAGGACGGGGTCGAGCACCGCCGTGACGACGGCGCCCACGAGGGTCACGTACATGCCGCGGCGCGCGTCGCCCACGGCCCGCAGCACGCCCGACAGGCCCATGCCGAGCGCCATGAGCAGGTTGGAGGGCAGGGTGATGGCGACGTAGCGCGCCGCGACCGCCCGCGTGGCGTCGTCGGCGCCAATGAGGGCGAGGAGCCACGGCAGGAGCGGCCACACCACGGCCACCACGAGGGCCGCGAAGGCGGTCATGATCGTGAGCCCCGAGGCGGCGAGCCGGCGGGCGCCGGCCCGGTCGCCCGCGCCCAGCGCCCGCGAGACCAGCGCGCCCACCGCGATCATCAGCCCGACATTGATCGACGTGGTGAGGAAGAGAAGGATCGAGGCGAGGCCCACCGCCGCCGTGAGGCGCGGATCGCCGAGCCAGGAGACGTAGAGGAGAGACAGGAGGTCGACGAGGAAGATCGCGACGAGGCCGACCGAGCCCGTCGCGCTCATCACCACGACGTGGCGCATGGTCGAGCCGACGACGAAACGCGCCGGCGGCGCGGCCTCGGAGTGCGTCTCGGCGGCGACGGCGTCCGTCACGACGCCTCGTCGCCGATGATGTCGCGGGTCTCGGGCGACAGCGCCCGCGGCCGCGCCTTGGGCGTCACGAGGGGCTCGGGCGTGACCCCGTGGAGGAGGTCGCGCCCGCCCATCATGCCCTCGGACTTCTGCAGCATGAGCCGCACGGTGTCGCGCCGGCGCACGTCCTCCACCACCTCCCCGGCCCGCGCCGCCTCGATGCCGAGGCCCTCCAGCATGCCGCGCCCGAAGGCCAGCGCCGATTCGAAGGACTCGCGCACCAGGAAGTCCACGTCCCGCTTCATGAGGTCGATGGCGTGGATGCGGTCATAGGCCCGCACATAGGTCGCGGCCTGGGGGAAGTGCTGGTGGACGATCTCGACGATGCGGGTCGCGGCCTCCCGGTCGTCGATGCACAGGCAGATCATCCGGGCCCGCCCGGCGCCCGCCGCGCGCAGCACGTCGAGGCGGCCGCCGTCGCCGTAATAGACCCGGAAGCCGAAGCGGGCGGCGTTGCGGACCTGGTCCACGTCGCGGTCGATGACCGTGACGTCGATGCCCTCGGCCAGCAGGATCTGGTTCACGACCTGGCCGAAGCGCCCGAAGCCCACCACCACGACGTCGCCCGCCGCCCCGTCGAAATCGTCGGGCTCGGGCTCGGGCTCGCGGACGCGCGCGAGGCCCGCCTCGACCCCCTTGGCGACCACGGGCCCGACCAGCATGGTGAGCGCGGCCAGCGCCGCCGCGAGCTGGGCCTGCGGGCCGGTGAGCAGCGCGTAGCCCGCCGCGAGCGGCAGGAGCACGAAGGCGAACTCGCCCGCCGGCGAAAGCACGGCGCCGGCCCGCAGGCCCTCGACCCAGGACGCCCCGAAGGCCCGCGCCAGCCCCGCCACGAGGGCGATCTTGAGCCCGATCAGGAGGGGCGTGGCGATGAGCAGCGTGCGCCATTCCTGGCGCACGACGCCGAGATCGATCGTCATGCCGACGCCGATGAAGAACAGGCCGAGCAGCACGCCGCGGAACGGCTCGATGTCGGCCTCGAGCTGGTGGCGGAAGTTCGATTCGGCGAGCAGGACGCCGGCCAGGAAGGCGCCCATCGCCATGGACAGCCCCACCTCCTGCATGATGAGGGCCGCGCCCAGCACCACGAGGAGAGCGCTA
>DASPJU010000751.1:0-2803 GCA_035628475.1 Salinarimonas sp.
GGGGCGGCCTGCAAGAGGCGGCCTCGGATGGACACCAGCCCATGTCGCCCCGAGGCCGCCCCCCGAGATCGCCGATCAGGAGGTCGCGCCCAGGAGGCCGCGGATCCGGGCCTGCTCGCGGATCGCCAGCCCGTCGTAGGCATGGGCCACGATCTGGAGGACGTCCCGCGACGCGTCGCGCTCGAGCTCGATGAGGAGCGGCATGTCGGTCGGGCGCGCCACGATGTGGTTGCCGCCGAGCGGCGTGGCGGGCATCGCCACCGAGTAGGCGATGGCACCGGGCGCCATCACGGCGTTCTCGTGCTTGGATGCGGCGTTGGTGACCTTGGTGCTGCTGAAGCACAGCACACCGAACAGGTACTCCGCACCCCGCGCGAGAAAGGCCTGGATGTCGGCCCGCTCCTTCATCGGCCCCACCTCGCTCCGGAGCGAGTCTCGGATACTCTGGAGGGTGAAGGGGTGGAACATCCCGATCAGGAGGCCCGGGTCGCCGACCGACGTGGTGAACGAGTCCACCGTGTCGATGAGGTCGTCGACCGAGCCCGTGCCGGCCGAAGTGATGTTGGTGCTCGCGGCCGCGATGGCCGTGCCGAGGGCCCCCATCCGACCGGCGCGGAACGAGCCGACCATCGTCATCCCGACCGCGATCGGGTCGAACCCCCAGGCACCGCCGACGGCGCGGGCGAGCCCGGTCTCGTCGAGGCGGAGCGAGCGCCGGGCGATGGTGACGTCCGAGTCGTAGGCGGTCACGCTGGAAGCGGAGACGTCGGTGTCCTCCGCCGCGGTCGCGTCCATCGAGAGGCCCCAGCCGAGGAGGAGTTGGCGGTGGCGCTGGACGAGGGAGCCGGACTGCGACCCGTCCGTGACGTAGATCGCCGGAGAGTCGAAGAGGTCCGCGCTGTCGGCGAGCGCGAGCGCGAACGCGCGCTCGGCGAGCATCAGGTCGTTCAGCTGATCCTCGGTGATGAGGCCGTTGCCGGAGCCCGGAGCGCCGGCGGAGAAGACTGCGATGGCCATGGTAGAACCCAGAGGCTGGAGTCCGCCGCTCCGCTGTTTCGGGCAAGCCCACGGGTGCGACCCTCGGCGTGCTGGGTACTACACCGCAGCCCCCCTCAACCCCGGCGGCGCTCCGCGGAGAGCTTCGCGAGGTCCTCGAGCGACGTGGCCTGGCGCACCCGGTCCGCGAAGCTCGGGCCGGTCCCGGTGGCCACGTGCTGCTGGCCCGCGTTGGCCGCGGCCCACGCCGGGCGGCCCTGGGCGCCAACGGCCCCCTGCTGCCCGTTCTGGCCGTTCCCCGCCCCGGTGCTGCTGGCGCCCGCGCTGGCGGTCCCCGGGGCGGCGCTCGTGCCCTGCTGCCCATTCTGGGCCCCCTGGCCCGCGGCGGCCCCGCTCGTGCCCGAGCTGGTGGTGCTCGACGTGGCGCTGGTGGTGAACAGCGGCCGGAGGTAGGGCGGGGCGAGGTTGGGGTCGGCCTTCACGGCGCCGAGCCATGCCCCGAAGTCGGCGCGCGCGGCCTCGGGGGCCGCGGCCATGGCCCGGCTGTGCGCCTGCTCGAGCGCCCAGAGCGTCTCGGTGTCGGTGACGCCGTGGGCCGCCGCCTGCTGGTAGCGCCCGAAGCGGCCCTTCTCCTCGGCGAGCTGCTGCTCGAGCTGGGCGGCCAGGGTGGCCTTGGGCTCGAGCTCCCGGATCTTCGCGGTGTGCGCGGCGATCTCGGTGTCCTTGGCCTTGACCCGGTCCTTGACGGTGTTCTCCACCTCGGCCTGGGAAAAGTAGGTTTGCCCGTCGGAGTGCGTGATCGGCATGGGGTGTCCTCTCAGAAGTGGGGGGCAGGGACCGCGGTCCCGGGGAACATGGCGTTCTCCAGCGCGATCCTCTTGAGTTGGGCGATCGCCTGATCCCGGTCGGTGCCCGGGTGGAGTCGCATGTACCCGTCCACCTTGCTCTCCAGGCCGGCCGCCACCTTGGCAAGGATGTCCTCGCGCAGTGCGGCCACCTCGGCCGAGGAGAGAGGGAGGGCGGGGTAGGTCGGGCTGTAGCCGGACTCGGGGTAGGCCGTCCCCTTCGCCCGGTTCAGGACCTTCGCCGCGGTGGCCAGGAGCTCGGCGTCGCCGCGGCGGAGTTGGGGCGCGGCGCGGGCCTGGGCCGCTCGGAGGCCCTCTCGCGAGATCGACAGGGACACGCCGGAGCGGGGATCGGCTCCGGTGCGCACGAGGTCGGCCGCGCTCACGCCGGCGTACTCGGCAAGGCCCGCCTCGAACATCCCGATGGCGCTCATGAGCTTCTCGGGGTCCATGCCGGGCTGCACCTGGATCACGGTGGGCTGGAGCCCCTCCTCGATGGGGGCGACCTCGATCACGGAGCCGGGTTCCGCGCTGATCACCTGCTGTCGGGCCCCCTCGGGCGTCTCGATCTCGGCGCCCGTCACGCGACCATTGACGAGGTAGACCGTGGCGAAGCTCCCATCCTTCACGCCGTGGATCCAGAACGTGAGGAGCACGCCGACGGTGAGCGTGCCGAGCACCGCCTCGAGGCCGTAGAAGCTGTCCCAGAGCTTCCCCGTCCGCTCAGCGTGGTACATCGGGATCGGCAGGAAGGGCCGGTCGGTGGCGTCGCGATACTGGTAGTTGCTCCCGGACTTGTCGCTGCCGAGGAAGAGCTCGGTCAGATCCTCCTTCCGGTCGGCGCTCAGGATGCGGTGGGCGGGGTTGTCGAGGTCCCGGACGTCGAGGCTCTCCCAACACCAGACGCTCTTGCGGGTGTCGGGCCGTACGCGCCGCTGGATCTCCTCGATGAGCGCAGGGAC
>DASPJU010000752.1:0-2336 GCA_035628475.1 Salinarimonas sp.
GGCCGCGACGTGAACCTGGCCAGCCGCATCGGCCGGCTCAACCGGGCGCTCGACGAGCCCATCCTGATGTCGAAAGCCTTCGCGGAGCACCTCTGGGACGTGCCCGACCGCCTGGGCGACCACGCCCTGGAGGGGTTCGACGCGCCCGTGACCCTCTACCGGCCCCGGCGGGCCTGATCGCGGCCCACCCTACTTCACGATGCGGACCTGCTTGTCCTGGATCTTCACGACCTCCGGGCAGGACACGACGAGCCGGATGTCGTCATAGTCGCGGTCGCCGCCCGGACGGTCCTCGAAGCCGTAATACATCAGCTTGCCCGGGCCGCAGGCGCCGGTCGCGGTGGCAGGGTCGCGCTGGGTGGTCCGGGTCGGCAGGATCCCG
This sequence comes from Salinarimonas sp., assembly GCA_035628475.1. Classification (GTDB taxonomy): domain Bacteria; phylum Pseudomonadota; class Alphaproteobacteria; order Rhizobiales; family Beijerinckiaceae; genus Salinarimonas_A. The sequence continues at coordinate 383 of DASPJU010000752.1, forward strand.
CCTTGATCCCTGGGCTTGCACTCGGATTCGCTGGCGCACAGGATCGTCTCGAGCATCGGCCGGTTCGTCAGGTTGACCGCGCTGCGCTTGCCGTTGGAGTCGATCTGCTCGCCGACATAGCGGTTGATCATCACGTTGGTGTTCGGATCAAGTTCCGTATCGGTGAAATATTCGTAGTAGTCCTTGTCGGTATCCCACCGCTTCTTGTCCCCGCGCGCGTTCCGGACGTTGCGCATCATATAGGCCGGAACCTCGCCGCTCTCGCATTCGGGCAGCTTGTATTCCTTCTTGTCCTTCTTGTATTCCTTCTCGAAATCCGTCGGAGGCGAGGCGTTGTCCGCGATGGGCACGAAGTCGCGCCGTCCCTTGGTCGGATCGTTCGGGTCCTTGGTGCGCCAGGTGGGCGTGTAGCAATAGAGATAGGCGCGGTTGTAGTCGGCCGCCTCCGGCTCGAGGAGCGAAGTCTTCGGGGGCAGCGTCTTGTACTTGGGCGGAATGCGGTTCGCGATCGTGGTCAGCGCCAGGGGCACGCTGCTCGGCATGCCCGGCACCGCGCTCACGATCGCCATGGTCAGCGACCCGTTGATCTGGACCTGGAAGTTGGCCGCATCGACCCAGCTCCCGGTCACGGAGAGGCCCGTCAGGTCCGGCATGTCGCGGCGCAGCGCCTCGCGCGTCCGCTCCAGGATCGCGGGCCCCACGTTCCCGTCGTCGGACGCCGCGACCGCCACCGCCGGCCGGTCGCTCGCCGCCTGGACCTGCGTGCGCGCGTTCGTGAGGCGGCCGTAGTCCACCGCTGATCCGGCGGCGGCCAGGATCGGGAGGAGCGTGAGTCCGAAGATCGGCGCGATCGCGCCGCGGCGGTCGGCAAGCAGGAAACGCATGGTCATGGCGGTCTCCTCCGGGGAGAGCTGGAGCCCTTGCGATCTGCATTATCCCATCCCGCCTGAGGAATGATGAAGCGCGTCGCACGCATCCGCGTCCCTGGCGCAACGCGCCGTTCACCATGCCGTCGAGGGAGGAGCGGGGATCCGGCTACCGCCCGCACTCCACGGGCACGATCGCCGCCGCCATGGCGGTCGCGATCTCCCCGGCCGAGCGCTCCCCGGTCGACGCCGGGGCGACCGGCCCGCCCCCGCCCTTGAGCGCGGCGGCGAGCGCCTCGCCGCCGGCGAGCGCGTAGCCCGCCGGGATCGCGACGCCCGCAACGAGGCGCAGGTCCGTCGGCATGCCCCGCACGAGACCCACGAGGCGACCCGTGCGGTCGAAGACGGGCGCGCCCGCCGCGCCAGGCTGGAGCGGCGCCAGGATTCCCGCCGGCCCGCGCTCCCCCGCCACCGCCACGAGGGCACGGCCCGGCTTGCCGGGGGCATAGGCGAGGGCCACGAGGCCGCCCGCCTCGGGCAGGGCGCCGGGGGCGAGGGGGACCGCGCGGCCGGCATCCGCCTCCAGCAGCATCAGCCCCGCTCCCTTGTCGATGGACACGATCCGGGCCGGCGCGGAGCCGATTCGGGGCTGCGGGCAGGCTTCGATGTCGGCCGTCAGCACGCGCCGGGGCCCCACGACGAGTCCCGTGGCGGAGGGCAGCGCGGCCGGAGCGGGCCCCGTCAGCGGCGCCGCGACCCGCGGCGGCACCGGGTCGGGCGTCGGCGCCGCGCCGGGGAACGGCTCGAAGGCGTTGGCGATCGCCACGACGAGGATCTCCAGGTCCTTCGCCAGGGCCTTGTCGTAGCCGAGATTGTAGCCCCGCACGCCCGCGGGGCCGGCCGCGTAGCGCGTGTAGAACCGGCCGGTGTCGGTCTCGCCCGTCACCACCAGATAGTCGGGCCGCAGGAGCTTGTAGGTGACCTTGCGGCTCGGATTGTTGGGGTTGGGGGCCGTCAGGCGCTCGAACAGGGCCGGCAGGTCCGCCTGGCCCGGCGGGAAGACGCGGGTGTCGAGGGTGGCGCGCTCG
>DASPJU010000753.1:0-3258 GCA_035628475.1 Salinarimonas sp.
GCTCGAAGCGGAAGCGCGCCTCGGCCTCGTTCTTGGCGGCGACGCCCGGCACGAGCGGGCGCCCCACGCGGACGGTGAGCGCCGAGACCGCGATCCCGTAGGCGATGGCGGCCAGCATGATGTAGGCGGGGATCGTGACGCCCCCGACGGTGAGCGAGCCCCCCACCGTCCACAGGATCCCGACGAAGGCCGCGACCGTCAGGAAGGCGTTGAGGAGGCCGATGGCGAAATCCACCACGGGCTCGGTGGACAGCCGGCTCTCCTCGCCGATGCGGTGCTCCGGGTTCGAGGGCTCCATCCCGGCGAGCCCCAGGCGGTAATAGCGCTGCCGCCCGATCCAGAGGTCGGTCAGGTGGCCGACCAGCCATTCGCGCCAGCGCACCTGCAGGGTCTCGCGGGTCAGCACGATGAGGACGCCGATCCCCGCCACCACCACGACGAGCCCCGCGAAGGCCGCCACCGCCGTCACGATCGTGCCGCCGTCGCGCCGCTCGAGGGCGTCGAAGAAGAAGCGGTTCCAGGTGTTGACCGCGAGGTTCGCGCCGATATTGACGAGGACGAGGGTCGCGAGCGCGGCCGTGAGGAGCCAGGCCCGCCGGGCCGTCGCGCCCCGCCACCAACCCCGCACGGTGCGCCAGAACAGGCCGACGACCGCGCGCTCGTAGGCGACGGCGGGTTCGCCGGGTGGAGGGGACGCTGCCATGGAATGCCGTCTCGAGGGGAGCCGCAGCTTGCGGGGCCGGACCTGAACGGAGCCTAAATGGCCGTCCGTCCCGCAAGGCGGCGATCCTAGACCATCCTCCGGCCCGCGTCCCGCCGCCCGTCAGGCGCCGCGGCGGCCCCGCAGGAGCGAGTGGACGACCAAGGCCAACCCGATCACGGTCGCGCCCCAGACGAGCAGGGTCGGGATCGCGGCGCTGCCGAAGCATCCCCAGACGTTGATGTAGTCGATCTGGACGCAGTGCTTCTCGGGATTCCGGTAGCTGTAGGTCCTCGCCATGATCCCCATGGCGAGGATCACGTTGCCGATGACCAGCACGCCATGCCTGTTCATATGTCCCTCCCGCCGGTGGACCGGCGCCCGGCCCGCGAGGCAGGCCCGAGCCATGCGACGCCGGCGTCGAGATCGGATAGAGGGCGGATGTTTCCGGCTCTTGCTGCCGGACCTCGGCGCATGTTGCGCCCCTCGCGCCGAAGGCGGACGATCCGGGCGGGAGCGGCGGTCGGGCGAGAAGCCTGCGATCTCCCCAATTCTCCCCCTTGCCAGCGTGGTTCAGGCGGTTAGCCTGTCCGGGCAACGCGAGAAGACCCCGGAGAGGGCCGACGCGACAGCCCATCCCGACGGGATGGCGCGAGGAACGCAGAGGAGGAAGCCCATGCCCGCCATCACCCGCCGCGCGGTCGCGACGCTCGCCGTCGTCGCCGCCGCGCTCGCCGCCGCGGCCCTGCCGGCCGCCGCCCAGACCAAGCTCAAGTGGGGCCACGTCTACGAGACCTCCGAGCCCTACCACAAATGGGCCCTGTGGGCCGCCGACGAGTTCAAGAAGCGCACCAACGGCAAGTACGAGATCGAGGTCTTCGCCGCCTCCTCGCTCGGCAAGGAGAGCGACATCAACGAGGGCCTGTCGCTCGGCACCGTCGACATCATCTATACGGGCCAGCTCTTCGCCGGCCGCGCCCACGGCCCGCTCGCCATCGGCGGCGCGCCCTACATGTTCCGCGATCTCGGCCACTGGCAGGCCTTCCGCCGGTCGGACCTGTTCCGGGAGCTCGGCGAGGGCTACGAGAAGCGCACCGGCCACCAGGTGGTCTCGCTCACCTATTACGGCGAGCGCCACGTGACCGCGAACCGCGACGTCACGAAGCCCGACGACATGAAGGGCCTCAAGATCCGCGTGCCGGACGCGCCGCTCTACACCATGTTCCCGCGCGCGGTCGGCGCCAACCCGACGCCCATCGCCTTCGCCGAGGTCTATCTGGCGCTGAGCCAGGGCGTGGCGGACGCGCAGGAGAACCCGCTGCCCACGATCCAGGCCAAGAAGTTCTACGAGGTCCAGAAGAACATCGTGCTCACGGGCCACATCACGGACGCGCTCCTCACCATCGTGTCGGGCGGCACCGTCAAGCGCATGTCGCAGGACGAGCAGAAGGCGCTCGCCGAGGTGCTGCGCGCGGCGGCCGACCGCTGCACGGACGACATCGTCCAGTCCGAGAAGGACCTGGTGGGCTGGTTCCGGAGCCAGGGCAAGAACGTGGTCGAGGTCGACCGCAAGCCCTTCCGCGACGCGACCGCCAAGCTCCATATGAGCCGCGACGCCACCTGGGACCAGAAGACCTACGACCGCCTCCAGGGCCTCGCCTCTGCGACGAATTGACGGACGCTCCCTCCCCTCTCCCGGATGGGAGAGGGGCCGGGGGTGAGGGTGCGCGGCCGGGAGGCTCGCTAGCCCTCGCGGCTCGTCATGCCTGGGCTTGTCCTTCGACGGGCTCAGGATGAGGCCGGCCACCCGGTCGACACGTCCCGCCTGGATCCCCGGCTCGAGGCCGGGGACGACACGTCTCGCAGCGGATCCGCTCGGCGCGCCTCCCGGCGTGATCCCTCACCCCCGGCCCCTCTCCCGTCCGGGAGAGGGGAGGAGCACCCCCGATGACCCCATCCGCGCCCGCCGCCCGCCCCGAGTCCGCCCGCGAGGGCGCGGCGCAGCCCCAGGAGGTCCAGGCCGATCTCGACCACCTCTTCGAGGAATGGCGCGAGCAGGAGAGCCATGTCGACCTGTCCGACCTGCGCCCGGCCGACACGATCGTCTTCGTGGTGTTCTGGCTCCTGTTCGCGGTCGTCTTCCTGCAGTTCTACACCCGCTACGTGCTCAACGACTCGCTCGGCTGGACCGAGGAGATCGCCCGCTACCTCCTCATCGCCGTGACCTTCATCGGCTCCATCACGGCCATGCGCAAGGGCACCCACATCGCCGTGGAGGCGCTCCTCGTCTACCTGCCCAAGGGCGCCAAGCACTGGGTGCTGGTCGCGGTCGACGGCCTCGTCGCCGCCTTCTGCTTCGGCATGGCGTGGTACGGATACGTCCTGGGGGAGCGGGCCAACCAGTACATGGTCTCGATCGACATCCCGAAATCCTATCTCTACTGGATGGTGGCGCTCGCCATCCTCGCCATGGCGGTCCACGCCGCGATCCGCTTCGTGCGCCGCCTGCAGCGCCGCGAGGCCGATCAGGCCCACACCCTCATCCTCGACTGACCCGT
>DASPJU010000754.1:0-6694 GCA_035628475.1 Salinarimonas sp.
GCTTGAATCCTGCGACCCGGGCCCGCTCGAGGGCCGCTTTGCCGATTATCCGGCCTTCTTCGCGACGCTCGCGGCCGAGCGCGCGGTCGCCGCCCCTACGCGCTCGGCCCATCGCCGGCTGAAGATCCTGGGCCTCCTGGAGGCGCGGCTCCTGAGCGCCGACCGGATCGTGCTGGGCGGGCTCGACGAGGGCGTCTGGCCGCCCCGGGTCGAGACCGACGCCTTCCTCAACCGCCCCATGCGCCACGCGGTGGGGCTGGGCCCCCCGGAGCGGCGCATCGGCCAGACCGCCCACGACTTCGTCCAGGCCTTGGGCATCCGCGACGCGGTGGTGACCCGCGCCCTCAAGCGCGGCGGCGCGCCCACCGTCCCCTCCCGCTTCCTCCAGCGCCTCCAGGCCTTCGTGGGGCCGGGAACCTGGGCGCGCGTGACCCGGGGCGGCCGGCGCTACATCGACTTCGCGGCGGCCCTCGACCACGCGGATCGCGAGCCCGCCCTGCCCCGTCCCGCGCCCCGGCCCGATCCGGCGCTGTTTCCGCAAACCTTCAGCGTCACCGAGATCGAGACCCTGGTGCGCGACCCCTACGCGGTCTTCGCCCACCGCATCCTGCGCCTCGACGAGCTGGAGCCCGTGGCGCAGGCGCCCAACGCCGCCGATCGCGGCACGCTGATCCACGCGGTGCTGGCGCGCTTCGCGGGAGCCTATCCGGGCGACCTGCCCGCGGATGCCGCCGAGCGCCTCGTCGCGCTGGGCGACGAGGCCTTCGCGCCGATCCGGCGGGCCTTTCCCGAGGTCCACGCCGAGTGGTGGCCCCGCTTCGAGCGCCTGGCCGCCGCCTTCAGCGCCTGGGAGCGCGCCCGCCGTCCTGGGATCGCGCGGCTCTTCCTCGAGCGCTCGGGCGCCTGGGCGATCCCGCTTCCCGACGGCCGGACCGTGACCCTGCGGGCCCGCGCCGACCGGATCGAGGAGCGCCGCGACGGAGGGCTGACCGTCGTCGACTTCAAGACCGGGGCGCCGCCGGGCACGCGGGAGATCGTGGCGGGCTTCGCCCCCCAGATGACGCTCCAGGGCGCGATGCTGCGCCGGGGCGCCTTCACGGAGGTGCCGGCGGCCGCCGACACGCCCGGCCTCCTCTATGTGCGCGTCTCGGGCGGGCGCGAGCCGCTCGCGGAGCGCGAGGTCGAGCCCCGCAAGGGCGAGACCCTGGACGCGCTCATCGACGAGCACGAGCGCCGCCTCGTGGGGCTGCTCGCCCGCTACGCGGCCGGCGAGCAGGGATACCTCTCCCGCCCCTTCGCGAAGTTCGCCCGGCGCGGCTCGGCCTACGATCACCTGGCCCGCGTCAAGGAATGGTCGGCGGCCGGCGGCCTCGGCTCCGAGGGAGGCGAGTCATGAGCGGGCCCGCGCGCGACGCGCTCACCATCCCCGACAAGACCCGTCTCGACCAGCGGCGCGCCGCCGATCCCGGGGCGTCCGTCTGGGTCTCGGCCAATGCGGGGGCCGGCAAGACCACGGTGCTCGCCAACCGGGTGCTGCGCCTGATGCTCGCCGGCGCCCCGCCCGGGCGCATCCTGTGCCTCACCTTCACCAAGGCCGCCGCCGCCGAGATGGCGAACCGCGTCTTCGAGCGCCTGGGCGCCTGGGTGGCCCTCGACGATCACGCGCTCGCCACCCAGGTCGAGGGCTTGGAGGGGCGCGCGCCCGACGCCGAGCGCCTGCGTCTCGCCCGCCGCCTCTTCGCCCGGGCGGTGGAGACCCCCGGCGGCCTCAAGATCGAGACCATCCACGCCTTCTGCGAGCGCATCCTGCACATCGCGCCGTTCGAGGCGAACGTGCCGCCGGGCTTCTCCGTGCTGGACGACAGCCAATCCGCCGAACTCCTGGAGGAGGCGACCCGCGAGACCCTCGCCCGCGCGGCCTCGGGGGACGCGGACCTGCGCCGGGCGCTGGAGCGCGCGGGTCTCGACGCCGCCGGCGACGCGCTCATCGGCGTGCTGCGCGAGGCCCTGCGCTGGCGCGAGGCGATCCTCGACGAGGCGGCGCTCGCCGACACCCTCGACCGCCTGCGGGCGGCGCTGGCCCTGCGCGAGGACGAGACCGCCGGGGCGATCGAGCGGGTCATGATCGAGGGAGGCATCCCGCCCGTCGAATGGCCGGCGCTCGCCGCGACCCTGCGGGCGAGCTCCAAGGCGACGGACCGCGAGCGCGCCGACGCCTTCGCGGCCGCGGGCGCCGCCGGGGACGGGCCCGAGCGCCTCGACCATTACCGCGCCGTGTTCTTCAAGAAGGACGGCGAGGCCCGTTCCGAGAAGCTTCTCGTCACGGGCTCGGTCGACCCCGCCCTCAAGGCCCGCCTCCTCGCCGAGCAGGAGCGGCTCGTCGGCCTCGACGACCGGCTCAAGGCGGCGGAGGCCTTCGAGCGCACGGCGGCGCTGCTGACGCTCGCCCGTGCCATCCGCGCGGGCGTCGAGACCCGCAAGGCGCGCCTGGGCGCCCTCGATTTCGACGACCTCATTCGCAAGACCGTGGAGCTCCTGCGCCGCGACGGCGAGGCCGCCTGGATCCTCTACAAGCTCGACCGGGGCATCGACCATGTGCTGGTCGACGAGGCCCAGGACACCAACCCGGCGCAATGGGAGATCCTGCGCCGGATCACGGAGGATTTCTCCGCGGGCGAGGGCGCGCGCGCCGTCACGCCCCGCACGCTGTTCGCGGTGGGCGATCCCAAGCAGTCGATCTACGGCTTCCAGGGCGCGGCGCCGGCGGAGTTCGAGGCCGGGCGCGTCCACTGGCGGGGGCGGATCGAGGCGGCGGCCGGGCGCTTCGAGACCGTGAGCCTCGACCTGTCCTTCCGCTCGGCGCGCGGCGTGCTCCAGGCGGTCGACGCCACCTTCGCGCTCGAGGCGCATTTCCGCGGCCTCTCCTTCGAGACGGGCGTGATCGGCACCGTGCACGAGAGCGCCCGCCGCGAGGCGCCGGGGCTCGTGGAGCTGTGGCCGCCGATCCGTCCCGAGAAGGCCGACGAGCCCGAGGCCTGGGTGCTGCCCCTCGACGAGCCCGACCGGCAGTCGCCGGCCGTCCGGGTCGCCCGGCGGGTCGCGCAGGCCATCCGGCACTGGACGAGCGAGCCCGACGCCTTCGGCCGCGTCTGGCGGCCGGGCGACATCCTGGTCCTGGTGCGCAAGCGCGGCGCCGCCTTCGAGGCGGTGATCCGGGCGCTCAAGAACGACGGCATTCCCGTGGCGGGCGCCGACCGCATCGACATCGGCGAGCACATCGCGGTCATGGACCTCGTGGCCATCGGCCGGGCGGCGCTCCTGCCCGACGACGACCTCACCCTCGCGGCGGCCCTGAAGACGCCGCTCGTGGGCCTCGACGACGACAGCCTCACGGCGATCGCCGCCGGGCGCCCTCATGGCGAGCCCCTGCGCGAGGCCCTGGCCCGCCACGCCGCCGGGGGATCGCGCGCGGCGCTCGCCGGCCTCGAGGCCCTGCAGGCGTGGCGGGATCTGGCCGGCCGGCACGGGCCCTTCGGCTTCTATGCGACGCTGCTCGGACCGGGGGGCGGGCGCCGGCGTCTCGTGGCGCGGCTGGGCTCGGAGGCCGGCGACGCCATCGACGCGTTCCTGAGCCTCGCCGGCGACGCCGAGCGCCTGGGCACGCCCTCGCTCACGACGTTCCTCGCCCGCTTCGAGACCGCCGACCACGAGGTCAAGCGCGACCTCGCGGCGGCGCGCCAGGATGTGCGGGTCATGACGGTCCACGGCGCCAAGGGCCTGGAGGCCCCGGTCGTGGTGCTGATCGACGGCTGCGAGGTCGGCGGGCGCGATCCCGCCCTCCTGCCGCTCGCCGAGGGCCTGCCGGTCTGGGCGCCCGCCGCGGGAGCCGATTCAGGGGAGATGCGCGCGGCCCGCACCCGCGTGAAGCAGCGCGGGCTGGAGGAGCACAACCGTCTCCTCTACGTGGCGATGACCCGCGCCCGGGACCGCCTCGTGATCGCCCCCTATTCCGCCCACCAGCGCGAGACGGCGGCCGAGGCCTGGTGCGCCATGATCCGCGCGGGCTTGGCGCGGACATTCGGCGCCCTCGAGCACGCGGTCGCGCCCTATGGCGAGGTCGAGCGCTACCGCGAGGGCGCGCAGGACGCGACCGAGGCCCCCGGCGAGGCCGGGACCGTGCCCCCGATCGCGACCCCCGCCTGGCTGCGGGAGGCCGCCGACCCGGAGCCGGAGCCCGCGCCTCCCTTGCGCCCCTCCGGCGCGCTCGCGGCCGCCGACCGGCCCGCCCGGCCGGCCGACGGCCCGGCGCAGGGCACCCTCGCGGCCGAGGCGCGCAGGCGCGGCTCCCTCGTCCATGCCCTGCTGGAGCGCCTGCCCGACGTCGCGCCCGAGCGCCGGGCCGCCGCGGCGGCGGCCTACCTTCGCGCCCGGGCTGCGCGCCTGCCCGACGGGGAGCGCGCCGCGATCGCGGCGGACGCGCTCGCCGTGCTCGACCATCCGGACCTCGAGGTCGCCTTCGGCCCCGGCTCCCGGGCCGAGGTGCCGGTCGCCGGGCGCGTGCGCCTGCCGGGCGCGCCCGATCCCGTGGCCGTGTCGGGCCAGATCGACCGCCTCGCCGTCACGGTGGACGAGGTGCTGGTCCTCGACTTCAAGACCTCGGCCCGGGCGCCCGGGCCCGACGCCGAGCCGCCCGGAGCTTACGTCCTCCAGCTCGCCCTCTACCGGGCCCTGCTCGCCGAGATCTATCCGGGCCGGCGGGTGCGCGCGGTCCTCGTGTGGACCGCCGGCCCCCTGGTGCGCGAGATCGAGCCCGCCCGGCTCGACGAGGCGCTCGCCGCCGTCACGCCCGCGTGAGGCCGCCTTGATCCGGGGAGTCCGGGTCCCTACCTTGGCCGGACTTCTCAGGCGACCCAACCCAAGGTGACGCGATGGCGACCATGAAGGTGACCGATGCCAGCTTCGAGACGGACGTGCTCAAGTCCGCCGAGCCGGTCGTGGTGGATTTCTGGGCCGAGTGGTGCGGCCCCTGCCGCATGATCGGCCCGGCCCTCGAGGAGATCGCGGGCGAGATGCAGGGCAGGGTGAAGATCGCCAAGGTGAACGTGGACGAGAATCCCGGCATCGCCTCGCAGCTCGGCATCCGCTCGATCCCGACCCTGATGGTGTTCAAGGACGGCAAGCTCGCTAGCCAGAAGGTCGGCGCCGCCCCCAAGGGCGATCTCAGCCGCTGGATCCAGCAGGCGACGGCCTGACGGTCTCCCGCCCCGGGTGGCGCCCGGGCGCCTTGCGCGTTAACATCCCGCTTTCCCTTGAGCGGCGAAGGATGCAATGCGTCACCTGGTTCCCGTCATCGCGCTCGCGGCCGCGGCCGCGGGCTGCGTCTCCTCCGCGCGGGCTCCGGCCCCGTCCCGTCCCGTCCAGCCCGCGGTTGCCGTGGCGGTGCCGGCGTCGCCCGCCCCTGTGCCCGGCGCCCAGCGGCGCATCACGGCGGACGGCGCCGGCGGGTTCGTCCTGCCGGACGGCACCCGGGTCCCGGGCGACGGCTCCGGCGGCTTCCGGCTCCCCAACGGGGCCTCTGTGCGGCCCGACGGCACCGGCGGCCTGATCCTGCCCACCGGCGCGCGCTGCGCCTCCGACGGGGCGGGCGGCTTCGTCTGTCCCTAGGCCTCCCCTCCCATCGTCGCGCAACGAAAGTGCGAGGGCGACCGCGCTTGCGGGCCCTTGGTTCCCTCCGGTAAACCAGGGGCTAACGGGCCTTTGGCGCGCGCGAGCGCGCCCGCGTCGGCCCGACCCGCCGGGAGGATGCCATGTCCGAGAAGATCTACGACGTGTCCGCCGAATGGGCCGGACGCGCCCATGTCGACGCCGAGGCGTACCGGGCCATGTACGAGGCCTCGATGCGCGACCCGGAAGCGTTCTGGGCCGAGCACGGCAGGAGGATCGACTGGATCCGGCCCTATAGCCGCGTCAAGAACACCCATTTCGGTCCCGGCGACGTGTCGATCCGCTGGTTCGAGGACGGCACCACCAACGTCTCGCTGAACTGCGTCGACCGGCACCTGGAGACCCGCGGCGACCAGGTCGCGATCATCTGGGAGGGCGACGATCCCTCCGAGTCGAGGAAGATCACCTATCGCGAGCTCCATTCCGAGGTGTGCCGCTGGGCCAACGTGCTGCGCAACCGCGGCGTCGAGAAGGGCGACCGGGTCACGCTCTACCTGCCCATGATCCCGGAAGCGGCTTATGCGATGCTCGCCTGCGCGCGGCTCGGCGCGGTCCATTCCATCGTCTTCGGCGGCTTCTCGCCGGACTCGCTCGCCGGCCGCATCGAGGACTGCGCCTCGAAGATGGTGATCACCGCCGACGAGGGCCTGCGCGGCGGGCGCAAGGTTCCCCTCAAGGCCAACGTGGACGCGGCGATCGAGCGGGTCGGCGGCGTCGACCACGTGGTGGTGGTGCGCCGCACCGGCGGCCCCGTCGCCATGACCCCCGGCCGCGACGTCTACTACGACGAGGCCGCCGCCATGGTCACGGACGAGTGCCCGGCCGCGGAGATGAACGCGGAGGACCCGCTCTTCATCCTCTACACGTCGGGCTCGACCGGCAAGCCGAAGGGCGTGCTCCACACCACCGGCGGCTACCTCGTCTGGGCGTCCTTCACGCATCAATACGTGTTCGACTACCACGAGGGCGA
>DASPJU010000755.1:0-5948 GCA_035628475.1 Salinarimonas sp.
AACCCGGACCTGGCGCTGCTCGGCACCGGCCGCCGCCCCGCGCCCGAGTTCCCGGCTGATCTCCTCGGCGCCTTCTGGTCACGGTGGGCGATGCAGAGGGCGAGGGCAGCCTCGGCCCCGATCGACTATGTCGCCGTTGCCCTGCTCGCCAGTGCGGGCGCTGCCATCGCGAATGTGCGATGGCCAGTGGCCGGCGCGACCTGGTCCGAGCCACCTCTCCTCTGGTGCGGTCTCGTGGGCTCTCCGTCTTCGGGCAAGTCGCCTGCCATGGACGCCAGCGTCGACCTGATCCGCCACGCCGAGGACCAGATGGGTGCCGGCTTCGAAGCAGTCATGGCCGAGTACGAGAGCAAGAGAGTCGCCGCTGAGGTCCGGCGCGAGCTGTGGGAGCGCGCAGTCGAGGCTGCGATCAAGGCGGGAGAGTCTCCTCCTCCCATGACGGAGGACGCCGAGGCTCCTGCCCTTCCCGTGCAGCCTCGCATCCGCGTTACTGACGCCACCCTGGAGAAGCTGGGGCTCCTCGCCGCTGGCCTGCCGCGCGGGCTCCTCCTGGTGCGCGACGAGCTTGCGGGCTGGCTCGGTGCCTTCGACCGCTATGGTGGGGCAGGTGCCGATCGGGCCTTTTCTCTGGAGATGTATGGCGGGCGCGCCTACGCGGTCGACCGGGTGAAGCATGCAGAGCCGATCCGGATCCGGCACCTGAGTGTCGGCGTGTTGGGCAGCATTCAGCCTGATCGGCTTGCCGGCATCATCGACGGTCCGGAGGACGGGCTGGTAGCCCGCTTTCTCTGGTGCTGGCCCGAGGCCATCCCCGACTTCGCGCTCGCGCGGACACCGATCGAGGATGCGGCGGCCCGGGAGGCGTTCAGCCGCCTCATCACCCTTGCTCTGGACACCGACGAGTTCGACCACCCCGAGCCGCGCCGCGTCCGCCTCTCGGCAGCAGCAGAGAACGCGCTGGAGGAGTTCGCGCGGGAGATGGCCCGCCGGGCTCACGCGGCTGAAGGGATCCACGCAGGGGTGCTGGGCAAGGCGCGAGGTCATGCCCTGCGGCTTGCGACCGTGCTGGAGATCCTGTGGTGGGCGGCGGTGCCGAACGGCTCGGAGCCGACCAACATCTCGGAGCAGGCTTTGATCGCGGCGTGCGCGCTGATGGACGCCTACTTCCTGCCCATGGCCGAGCGGGTGTTTGGTGATGCGTCGCTACCGGTTGCCGAGCGCCGGGCCATGCTGCTGGCGCGCCACCTGAATAGGGCTGGCGTATCGGCATTCAACACCCGTGACCTGCGGCGGCAGATCGGGGGAGCGCTGCGCGAAGCGGCCGCCATGCAGGGCGCCTGCACTACCCTGGTCGAGGCCGGTCTGATCAGGCCGCAGTTCACGCGAGCGGGCGATCACCGTGGGCGGACGGCGCAGAACTACGAGGTGAACCCCAGCCTGCTCGGGAGGGCGGTATGAGCCGGTGGCTTGCCCTCGCGCGGGGCCGTTCGGACGCTGCTGCGGCTGTGCCGTTAGTGCCAATAGTGCCGATAGGTGCCCCCGACGGAGCTATTGGCACTAATGGCACTATTGGCACAGGGTCGCCGATCCCGCTGGAAGAGGTCAGGGCGCAGCTGGCCTGGACGACCCACCGGCTCCAGACAGACCACGGACACGCGCAGGAGCAGGTCGAGCGGCATGCATGGGCAGTCGTACGCGCGGTGCTGCTGAATGACCCGCGGCTCGCGCCAACGCTGTCGGACTCGGGCTGCTGCCACGTTTGCGGCGGGGGCAACAGGCCGGGGCGGCCCCTGATCGCGGTCCTGAGCCCCCGACCGGGTGAGCACGTGTGGCTGCACGAGGCGGGCTGTCATTCAGCTTACGTCGCTCAGCGGCGGGCTCAGGTCGACGCGCTCCTGAGTATGGCCACGCCTCAGCTGGTCGAGGCGATCAGCACTCGGGCTGGTAGGCCGGGTTCGAACACCATGCACCGGAGGTCACTATGACACGTCGTCGAAAGACTCCACCGGCAGCAGCCGTGCCCGAGCCGACGCCACGGGACCTTGAGTCTGGCGAGCGCGCCAAGGCTCGTCATCGTGCTCGCCCCAAGCGGGTGCAGGTCACGGCTGGGGTGGACGGGGACAAGCTCCAGATGTCCAACCCCCACAGCGACGGCGCCACGTGGGAGATCCAGCTGCGCGACGCCTGCGGCACGACGTCGGTCGACTTCATGGATCGGCTCCTCATCGACATGATGACAGGCCTCAGCCGCAAGACAGCCACGACGCAGCAGACCTTGAACGTCGCGCTCGCGGCGCTGTCCGGCGCCGAGCCGCAGAGCGAGATCGAGGCGATGCTGGTGAGCCAGATGACGCTCACGCACAGCGCGGCGCTGGAGATGCTCAACATCGCCCGGACCAACGCGACCGTGCCAGCGATCCAAGCGGCTGGCGGGCTCGCGGTGAAGCTCTTGCGCACCTACACGGCACAGGTGGAGGCGCTCGCCAAGCTGCGGCGCGGGGGCAATCAGACGGTGAGGGTCGAACATGTCCATGTCTACGAAGGCGGCCAGGCGATTGTCGGCAACGTCACGACAGGAGGGGGTGGGGGGCACGGCGGAAGTGCTGATCAACCCCATGCACCCGGACCGGAAATCAACGGGGGAGCCCTTGAGCTTGAAAGCGGCTTGCCAGTGTGGGGCCCGGACCCGCTCGGGGGCACCATGCCGGTCGCCCGCGGTGTCGGGAAAGACGCGATGCCGGATGCACGGCGGCGCAAAGGGCAGCGGGGCGCCCAAGGGTAAGGCGAACGGGCGCTACATGCACGGGCAGTTTACGGCCGAGGCGATGCAGATGCGCCGGCAACTCCGGGGTATGATGCGGCGCATAAGAGCCGAGCTGAAGACCATCTAGAGGTCGCTTCAGCTGGCGAGCTACGCGGTCTGTCGCACCTCCGACGCTGCGGCATGGCCCCACGTTCCGAGCAGCCAGGGCACGCGTGATCCAATCATGGGCTTCGCATAGAGGTAGCCCTGGGCATGATCACAGCCCATTGCGGATAGACGCTGCGCCTGTCCCGCAGTCTCCACCCCCTCCGCCGTGACCTGCATGCCAAGGCTCCGTCCCAAGCCGATCACGGCCGAGACAATGGCCGCATCACCCTGGTCTGCCTCCAGGTCACGCACGAAGCTCTGGTCCACCTTTATGTGGTGAACAGGGTAGCGCTTCAGGTGCGTGAGCGAGGCAAAGCCCGTCCCAAAGTCGTCCAGCGCCACCGACACGCCTGCCTCGCTGAACTCCTTCAGGATCGCAGACGCGGTCTCGGTGCCCCGCTCCAGGAACACGCTCTCGGTCACCTCCACCTCGAAGTGACTTGTCGGCACGCCAGCATCAGCCAGAACACCGAGCACGTGTCGCGCAAGGTAGGGGTCGGCGAACTCGGCAGACGAGAAGTTCACGGCCACGCGCCCGCAGTCGAGCCCCTGATCCAACCAGGAGCGAACGTCACGGGCTACGTGCCGGATCATGCGCTCGCCCATGGCGACGGCAATCTCAGAGTCGCTGAATGCCGGGTGGAAGTAGCCTGGGGTCAGGATGCCACGTGTTGGGTGCTGCCAGCGGGCCAGCGCCTCCAAGCCAACGATCCGACTGGTGCTGAGGCAGACCTTCGGCTGGTAGAACGGCACGAACTGGTCAGCATCCAGGCCACCCCGCACCTCCGCGATGACCCTCACCTTCTGCTCGACTATGTCGCGAGCAGCCTTTGTGTACACGACAGCACGGCTGCGCCCCTCTGCTTTGGCTTTGTAGAGCGCAATGTCGGCGTCCTTCATCAGCTCATCGGGCTCACGATGGTGATCTGGGAAGGCGGCAACGCCAATGCTGGCCTTGGTCGAGAGCGCCCGTCCGTCGTGCTCGAAGATCGTCCGCAACTCCTCTGTGAGCATCTCCGCAAAGCACGCTGCATTGTCGAGGTTCATGGGTTCGGCAAGGATGATGGCGAACTCGTCACCTCCCAGGCGTGCGACCGTGTCGCCCTCCCGCACCATGGCCGAGAGGCGGCGTGCGGTCTCCTTCAGGAGCGCATCGCCTGCATCGTGCCCGAGCGTGTCGTTCACGGCCTTGAAGTCGTCGAGATCAAGCAGCAGCAGGCTTACGCTCGTGCCACTTGCCTCTGCATGCTCCAGGGCGGCGGCAAGGCGCTTCTGGAAGAGGGTGCGATTGGCAAGACCGGTAAGCGGGTCTTGGTTGGCCATGCGCCAGAGTTCGTCCTCGGCTGCCTTGCGCTCTGTGATGTCGAAGGTGACCCCAATCAGCCGATCAGGTTTGCCCTCCTCCTGAAGCAAGGTGGAGCGGGCTGATAGCCAGAGCAAAGTGCCGTTCGGATGAACGTAGCGAAGCTCGCTGCACTGCTTCTCGCTTTCGGGTTCACCGCGAGCGGCTGCTCCGGCGCGGTTGCGGTCGTCAGGGAGGATGTTTTCGAGGAACTGTGAAACTGGGCCAGACCCAATTCCGATAAGGTCACGTGCGTTTGCCGAGCGCTCGACCCACCCTGTCGAAAGGTCACGCTCCCAGGCGAACATGCGGCCTGCCTGGAGGGCAAGTCGCAGCCGCTCTTCGCCGGCCCGAAGTCCCTCCTCGGACTGCTTCCTTGCGCTAACATCCTGCATGGCTCCAACCATGCGAATGGCCTTGCCTCGCTCGTCTCGGAGCAGGAACCCACGGTCGTATACATCCGCGTAGGTCCCATCCCCGCGTCGGAAGCGATACTCGCAGGACCAGCGTTCCCGGCCCACCGCGATGAAGGTATAGATGCTTTCCTTGACCCGCTCACGGTCGTCGGGGTGGATGTTCTCCAGCGACCATGACCCGCTACCCGACACCTGTTCTACAGGGTAACGCAGGAGTTTGTAGGCGTTCTCACCCCAATGGACCTGATCCGACTGTAGGTCCCAATCCCAGATCGCATCCGTCGTCGCGCGGGCCGCCAAGCGGTATCGCTCCTCCTGCGACCGCAGCGCCTCCTCCGCCTGCTTGCGGCTGTGGATGTCTACGATTGTGCCGATCCAGCCTTGGAGCGAACCATCCCCATTTTGGAGGGGCACCGCTCTGGCATGGACCCAGCGATACTCCCCATCGACGCACCGCACGCGGTATTCGTTTGACGCCGGAGAGGGATGGGCGAGGTGGTTCTGCCAGTTTGCGACAACGCCCATCCTGTCCTCGGGATGAACAACGGTGATCCAACCATGCCCGAGGGCGTCGGCGGAGTTTTGGCCCGTGAACGCCTCCCAGCCTACGCTGCCTTCGGTGATGGAGCCATCTGGGGCTGCGCGCCAGACCATCACGGCACTAGCCTCGACCAAGGCGCGGTAGAGCGCCTCGCTGCGGGCCATCGCCTCCTCTGCCCTCTTGCGTGCTGTAGCGTCAGTGTAGGTTCGGACCACGCCACCGTCTTTCAACGGCACGGTCCTAACCTCCAAGAGAGTGCCGTTTGGGCGCTTTCGCTCGTAGCAGGAGCCAGGAATCATCGGCCCGTGCCGCCCCATCACAGCCGCGAGGCTCTGATCGATGTCAGCGAACTCGCCCTGCTCCCACTGATACCGTCGCACAGCTTCAAACGCGGGCTTGGAAGCCATGATCTCGGGCGGGAGATCGAGCAAATGGACAGCGCGCTGGTTGCAGACCTGCACGACTCCATCCTCATCCACCATCAGCAGGCCCTGGTCCATGTTCTCCAGGGTGCTGTCGAGTAGCGCGGACTTCTCGGCCAGTGCCTTGTTTGCTCCGCGCAGTTCGAGTTCGCGCATCACGGAGCGGGCAAGGGCGAGTAGGGTATCGGCTTGCTCGGGCGTGAGGCCCTCCTGACGTGCATCCGTGTCTAGGACGCAGACGGTTCCTAGACGATACCCGTCTGGGGTCTCCAGAACTGCGCCTGCATAGAAACGGAGATGCGGTTCGCCCGTAACC
>DASPJU010000756.1:0-2204 GCA_035628475.1 Salinarimonas sp.
CTGATCGCGGAGCGGCCGGATGCGATCTTCCATCTCGCCGATCGTCTCGGGCGAAGCCGAGGCCGACCTGGAAAAAGGCTACCGCATCAATCTCGACGGCACGCGTTATCTGCTCGACGCAATCCGCAATGCCGGCAACGGCTATAAACCGCGTGTGGTGTTCACGTCCTCGATAGCGGTGTTCGGCGCGCCGTTTCCGCCGGCGATCGGCGACGAGTATTTCCACACACCGCTGACCAGCTACGGAACGCAGAAGGCGATGGGCGAACTCATGCTCGCCGATTATTCGCGGCGTGGCTTTCTGGACGGCGTCGGCATTCGCCTGCCGACGATTTGCGTTCGTCCCGGCAAGCCGAACAAGGCGGCGTCCGGCTTTTTCTCGAATATCATTCGCGAACCGCTGAACGGCGAAGAGGCGCTGCTCCCGGTTTCCGAAGACGTGCGGCACTGGCACGCCTCGCCGCGTTCTGCGATTGGATTTCTGGTTCACGCCGGCAGCATGGATACGGGCGCGCTCGGCGCTCGGCGCAACCTCTCGATGCCGGGCTTGTCGGTCACAGTCGGCGAACAGATCGCCGCGCTGGAGCGCGTCGCCGGCAAAAACGTCGTAAAGCGCATCCGCCGCGAGCCCGATCCGGTCATCGCCCGCATCGTCGGGAGCTGGGCCCGCCGTTTCGACGCGACGCGGGCGAAGGCGCTCGGGTTCAAGGCGGAGGAGAGCTTCGACGAGATCATCCGCATCCATATCGAGGACGAGCTCGGCGGGCGCTTCGTGGCGTGAGCTCCCCTCTCCCGGATGGGAGAGGGGCAGGGGGTGAGGGTGCCACGCCGGGAGGCTCGCGCCTGCCGCGCCGGTCCCGCCCTCCTCCCTCGCCCTGAGGTGCACAACGCGAGCTGAGCGTTGAAGGGCGCGTCCTTGGACCGGCATCGCCGGTGGCATGCGTGGTGCGTGCTTCGAGGCTCAGCCTCCGGCTTCGCGCGTCAGCATGAGGAGGGTGGAGAGGTGGAGGCGTAGTGCGGACCTCCCGGCGTGATCCCTCACCCCCAACCCCTCTCCCATCCGGGAGAGGGGAGGTCCCGGCTTGCCGCCACGCTTGCGCCCGGCCATGCTCGCCGCGTGCGAATCCTCGTCCTCTACGCCCATCCCGATCCGGAGAGCTACGTCGCCGCGCTGCTGCGCGCGAGCCTCGACGCGCTCGCCCGCGCGGGGCACGAGGTGGATCTGTGCGACCTCTACGCGGAGGGCTTCGACCCCGTGCTGAGCCTGGCGGAGCGGCGGGCCTATCACGCGGTGCCGGAGAACCGGCGCGGCGTCGAGGGACATGTCGAGCGGCTGACGCGGGCGGAGGGCCTGCTCCTCGTCCACCCGGTCTGGAACTTCGGCTATCCCGCGATCCTCAAGGGCTATCTCGACCGGGTGTTCCTGCCGGGCGTGAGCTTTCGCATCGAGGCCGGCGCCGTGCGGCCCAACCTCACCCATCTGCGCTTCCTCGGAGCGGTGACGGCCTACGGCGCCCCGCGCTGGCGGGCGATGCTGATGGGGGACCCGCCCCGGCGGGTCACCGGCCGGATGCTGCGCGTGCTCGCGGCGCCCCGGGCGCGCTTCACCTATCTGGCTCATTACGACATGAACCGCTCGACGCCAGGCAGCCGCGCCGCCTTCCTGGAGCGGGTCTCGCGAACGCTCGGAGCCCTGTGACGTGACCGTTCCCCACCCCGCGAGCCGCCCGGCGCCGGCGCGCCGCGTCCCGCCCGGAGCCCCGTGACGTGCGCGTCCTCGTGGTCTACGCCCATCCCTGCCCCGAGAGCTTCAACGCCGCGATCCTGGCCCGCGCCCTCGACGCGCTCGCCCGCGCCGGCCACGAGGCCCGCGTCCTCGACCTCCACGCCATGGGCTTCGATCCCGTGATGGGCGCGCAGGAGCGGCGCGCCTACCATATGCCGGGCGAGAACGAGCGCCCGGTGGCCGAGCACCTCTCCGCCCTGCGCTGGTGCGAGGCCCTGATTTTCGTCTACCCGACCTGGTGGTACGGCCCGCCCGCGATCCTGAAGGGCTGGCTCGACCGGGTCTGGATCCCGCACGCCACCTTCCGCATGCCCGAGCCCGGAAAGCCCATCGGCCGGGTCTTGTCCAACATCCGGGTGATCGGCGCGATCTCGACGCTGGGCAGCCCCGGCTGGTGGTGGTGGGTGATCGGCATGCC
>DASPJU010000757.1:0-2418 GCA_035628475.1 Salinarimonas sp.
GCGCCGAGCGCCTGGTAAGCCTCCACCACCGGCGGCCCGCCGCCATAGGTAAGGACGAGGTCGAGGGCGGGCATGGAGCGGTGCATCGGGTGGTCCGGATGCGCGCGCAGCTCCGCCAGGGTCGCGGGCGCGTCCACGTCCCAGAACACGCGGATCGCGTCGGGCCTCGAGGCGGCGACCAGCCCCTCCAGCAGCATGTCGTCGAAGACGCCGACGCCGCTCGCCTTGACGACCACGTCCGCGGCGGCGGCTTCCGCGATCACGGCCCGGCACGCCTCGACGGTCGCCTCGTAGACCCGCACCTCGGCATAGGGCGGAGGGTCGATGTCGCGGTGCTTCTGCCGGTCGAAGGCGTCGGGCTCGTAGAAGGTGATCTGGTGGCCGTGGCGGGCGAGCTCGCCCAGCATGCCCCGGTAATAGGTGGCGGCCCCGTTCCAGTAGGAGGACAGGAGGCTCGAGCCGTAGAACGCGATCTTCATGGGGTCGTCTCCAGGGCGGCCGGGGCGTCGAGGGCGTCGAGGACGGCGAGAAGCTCGCCAGCGCGATGCGCGCAGGTATGGCGGGCCCGGATCGTCTCCAGGCCGGAGCGGGCGAGCGCCGCGCGCAGGGACACGTCGTGGCGAAGCGCCGCGAGCGCGCGCTCCATGGCGGGGCCGTCGGGGGCGACGAGGAAATCCTCGCCCGGACGGAACAGGCCCTCCGAATCCTGCCAGGGGGCGCTCACCAGGGGAATGCCGCAGGCGAGCGCCTCGAAGACCCGGATGGTCGGGATCCCGGGGAGCCGGTCGACATAGAAGCGCCGGGGCACGTGCACGGTGGCCAGGTGCCGGGCGAAGACCTCCGGCGCGCGGGCATTGGGCAGCCAGCCGCGGAAGCGCGCGCCGTGGCGGGCGAGCGTCCACAGGGCCTCGTCCGGGTAGCGCACCCCGTAGATGTCGAGGGAGAGGTCGACCGCGCGGGCCGGGCGCAGCAGGTAGGTCTCGAGCTCCTCGCCCCGCTCGCCGTCCCCCCAATTGCCGATCCAGACCAGGCCCTCCCGGGGGCCCTCCACGACCGGCGGGTGGAACAGGCGGGTGTCGGCGGCCTCGTGCCAGGTGAAGACCCGGTCGCCCCAGCCCCAACGGCGATAGACGTGCGCCAGGGTCTCGCCGAAGGCCAGCACCCCGTCATAGCCGTCGAGGTCGAAGGCGCGGATCGCGCCGGGGTCGCTCACCGCCCGGTGATGGGTATCGTGGAAGAGCAGGGTGAAGCGGCCGCCCTCACGCCGCAGCCGCCCGATGGCGGCGACCAGCGCCGGCTCGTTCCATTCGTGGACGATCACCACGTCGGCGCCGTCCACGAGGGCGGCCGGATCGGCGTCGGCCGCGAACGGCGCGGAGGAGAGCTCCGGATAGGCCTCGCGATAGGCGGCAAGCGCCGCCTCGCCGTGGTCGCGCAGGAGGTTGTCGAGGCTCCAGGCGCCCTGAGGCTCGAGGGCGCGCACCTCGTGGCCGAGATGGATCAGCTCCCGCAGGACCCCGCGCAGGAAATGGGCGTTGCCGTGATTCCAGCACGAGGCCAGCGAGTGGGTCAGGTATACGAGCTTCACGCGTGGGCCTCCAGGCGGCGCGACGGGCGCGAGCGCTCCCCGGCGAGCAGCGCGCGGTAGACGTCGAGCACGCCCTGCGCCATGGCGTCGGGGGTGTACTGGCGGGACCGCTCGCGGGCGGCCTCGGCGAGGCGGGCGCGATGGGCCGGATCGGCGGCGATGCGGTCGAGAGCGGCGGCGAGCGCCGCGTCGTCGTGGGGATCGACGAACTCGGCCGCGCCCCCCCACAGCTCGACGAAGGTGGGGATGTCGGCCAGCACGAGGGGGCAGCCCGCCTGCGCCGCCTCGAGCACCGCCAGCCCGAAGGGCTCGTAGCGCGCCATCGAGACGAAGATCGGCTGACGGCCGAGCCAGTAGCCGATCTCGCCCTCGGTGAGCCGCCCGAGCGGCCGCGCGTGGCGCAGCGCCACGCGCGCTCCGTTGGGACCCGCGATGGGACCGGCCGCGAGCACCGGGATGTCGAGGCGCGCCGCGGCGCGGTCGATGGCGGCGACGTTCTTGCCCTCGTCCCACAGCCGTCCGGCCGTGAAGGCGAAGGTCTCGCCGGGCATCCCGGCCAGCGCCACGTCGCGGCCGTGGCGCGCGCGGCCGTTGCGCACGACCATCGGGGGGCGGGCAAGGCCGTAGGCGCGGGCGGTCGCCTGGGCGAAGGCGGCGGTGGGCGCCATGAGCGCCTCGGCCTGTGCCATGCCCCGCGCGGCGAGCCGCACCCGCCAGACGAAGTCCTCCGGCAGCGCCTGCGTGCCTTTCACGGCCTCCCACCAGGTGGCGAGGCAGGAATGGCAGGTCGCGACGACGGGCATCGCGAAATTCCCGCCCGCCGAAGAACG
>DASPJU010000758.1:0-2752 GCA_035628475.1 Salinarimonas sp.
CACCGGGTGGGCGGCTGGGGCCATCCCCTCTCCGACGAGGGCAGCGGCGCCTGGATCGGCGCGGAAGCCGCGCGCCTCGCCCTGCGCGCCCATGACGGGCGCGCCGCCCCTAGCGCGCTGGCGGAGGCGGTCCTGGCGCGCTTCGAGGGCGATCCGCACCGGATCGTCGCCTGGATGACGGAGGCCAAGCCCCGCGACGTCGCCACGATCGCCCCCCTCGTCGTCGAGGCCGCCGCGGCCGGCGACGCGGGGGCGATCGGGATCCTGCGCGCGGCCGGGGCGCATGTGGCGGAGCTGGCCGAGCGCCTGGTCGCCCTCGGCGCCGAGCGGATCGCGCTGCTGGGCGGCCTGGCCTCGCCCCTCGATCCCTACCTGCCGGCCGCCTTGCGCCCCCGTCTGGCGGCGCCGCGCGGGAGCGCGCTGGACGGGGCCCTGAGCCTCGCCCGAACGCTCGCCCCGGATCATCCGGGCGCGCCGATGCGTTAGGATGGGGTCGCGGAGGGATGACGATGGCTCAGGGCACGCGGATGGCGGCGGAGATCCGGGAGGCACCGGCGGTGGTGGCGCGCCAGGCGGCCGCCCTGGCGGGACCCGTCGCGGAGCTTGCGGCGCGGCTGAAGGCGCGGCCCCCGGCGGTGGTCGTGACCTGCGCCCGGGGCTCGTCCGCCCATGCCGCGACCTATGGCAAGCACCTGATCGAGCGGGCGCTCGGCATCCCGGTCGCGGCGGCGGCGCCCGCCATCGCCACGGTCTATGGCCGGCGCCTGAACCTCGCGGGCCAGCTCTTCCTCACGGTCTCGCAATCGGGGCGCAGCGACGACCTCATCGAGCAGGCCGCGTTCGCCAAGGCGGGCGGGGCGCTCACGGTCGCCCTCGTCAACGCCGTCGACAGCCCGCTCGCCGCGGCCTGCGACGTGGTCCTGCCCCTGGAGGCAGGGCCGGAGCTGAGCGTGGCGGCCACCAAGACCTTCATCGCCTCGGCGACTGCGCTCCTCCAGCTCGTCGCAGGCTGGTCGGAGGAAACGGCCCTGCGCGAGGCGGGCGCGCGGCTGCCCGAGCGCCTGGACCGGGCGCTCGCCCTCGACTGGTCGGCCGCCCTGCCGGCGCTTGTCGACGCCACGAGCCTCGTCACCACCGGACGCGGCCCGACGCTCGCCATCGCCCGGGAGGCCGCGCTCAAGCTGAAGGAGACCTGCAACCTCCACGCCGAGGCCTTTTCGGGCGCCGAGTTCATGCACGGCCCGGTGACCCTGGTGGGGGAGGACTTCCCGATCCTCATGTTCACGCCGACCGACGCGGGGGCCGACGGCATGCGCCGGCTCGCGGCATCGCTGCGCGAGAAGGGGGCGGAGCTCTTCGCCGCCGAGCCCGGGGGGGGCCTGCCGGCCCTGGAGCCGGACCAAGCGGACGCCGACGCCATCTGCCTCGTCCAGAGCTTCTACGGCCTCGCGGTGGAGCTCGCCGCCCGACGCGGCATCGACGTCGACCAGCCGCGCCACCTGCAGAAGGTGACCCGCACCCGATGAGCCCGCCCCGCTTCGCCATCCTGGCCGACACGCTCTTCGACGGGCGCACCACCCTGCGCCGCGCGGCGGTGCTCGTCGAGGAGGGGCGGATCCGGGACATCGGCGTGGCGGCCGACGTGCCGGACGGCGTGCCCGTGGAGCGGCTGCCCGAGGGCGCGTGGCTGAGCGCGGGCTTCATCGACCTCCAGGTGAACGGGGGCGGCGACGTCCTGTTCAACGACGATCCCTCTCCCGCCGCCATGGCGGCCATCGCGGCGGCGCATCGCCGCTTCGGGACCACGGGCCTGCTGCCGACGCTGATCACGGATACCCGTGAGCGCATGCAGGCCGCCGTGGCGGCCGCGAACGAGGCGGCACGGACGAGTCCGGGCGTGCTCGGCCTGCATCTCGAGGGCCCCTTCCTCTCCCCGGAGCGCCCCGGCGTGCACGACCCCGCGCTCATCCGGGTGGCGGAGCCGCAGGACGAGGCGATCCTCACGGGGCTGACCGCCGGGGTCATGCTCGCGACGCTTGCCCCGGAGCGGGCGCCCGCAGGGCTCGTGGCCCGCCTGGCGGGGGCGGGGGTCCGCGTGGCGCTCGGCCATTCCATGGCGACCTACGCGGAGACCCGCGCGGCGCTGGACGAGGGGCTGTCCGGCTTCACCCACCTGTTCAACGCCATGCGGCCCTTGGGCAGCCGCGAGCCCGGCCCGATCGCGGCGGCCCTGGAGGAACCGGAGGCCTGGTTCGGCATGATCGTGGACGGGGAGCACGTGCATCCGGCCATGCTGCGCCTCGCGCTGCGCGGCGCCGCGATGCCGATCCTGGTGACCGACGCCATGCCGACGGTCGGCGGGTCGCGGGCGGGCTTCACGCTGAACGGCCACGCGATCGCGCTCGTCGGGGACCGCCTGCAGCGGGCGGACGGGACGCTGGCGGGCGCCCATCTCGACATGGCCTCGGCCGTGCGCAACAGCGTGCGGCTGCTCGGCGCGCCCCTCGCCGAGGCCCTGCGCTGGGCCTCGACCAATCCCGCCGACGCCCTGGGCCTGGGCGACCGGCTCGGCCGCGTCGAGCCCGGCTACCGCGCCGACCTCGTGGCCTTCATGCCCGAGGACGTCCGGGTGCTGCGCACCTGGGTGGCGGGAGAGGGGTGAGCGGCGGGTCGGGGAGCCCGGCCCACCGTTGCCGCCCCTCCAACCCCCTCATGCGGAGGCGCCCGGCGAAGCCGGGCCGCGAAGCACGCA
>DASPJU010000759.1:0-5085 GCA_035628475.1 Salinarimonas sp.
GTCCTCCCGCATGCCGTCGAGCTGGGCCATGAGATCGCCCATGGTCCGCTGCAGGGCCGAGAGGGCGGGGTCGCTCTCGCCCGGCTGGTCGAGACGCTGCGCGATGGCCGCGACCTGGCGCTCCAGGGCGTCGAGGCCGTCGTGATCGGCGCCGCGGTCGCCCGCGTCGATGCGCGCGGCAAGCCCGCGCAGCATGTCCTCCAGGGGCTTCAGGTCGGGCGCCGGCCGGCGCAGGCTCTCGTCCAGCCGGTCGAGCCGGTCGATCAGGGGCGCGATGGGGGTCGTGTCCGCGCGGGCCAGCAGGGCCGTGTCCATGCGGTCGGCCAGCGCCTTGATCTGGTCGCCGACCGTCGAGGGCGTGGCCGCGGCCGCGTCGAGGCGCCCGACGATCTCGTCGAGCCGGTGCCCGACGCCGAGGATGTCCGTGCCTCGGGCCGCGGCCGAGAGGTCCTCCATCCGCGCCGAGAGCGTCTCGACCTTGCGGGCGAAGGCCTCGAGGTCGCCGTCCGACAGGCGCGCCGTCAGCCGCTCGAGCTTGCCCGACAGCTCGGCGATCTCGCGGGTGCCGGCGGCCTGGAGCCCGGCGTCGCGGGGCGCGGCCCGCATATGGGCGCGGATCTCGTCCACCGCCGCGCGCAGGGACGCGAACTCGATCGCGTCGACCTGGGACCGGCCGATCTGCTGCACCTGGAGGGCGAGCTCCGCCATCTGCTCGGCGAGGCCGGTCACCCGGTGCGGGTCGGCGATCTCGGCCAGCACGCCGCGCAGCTCCGCGAACTGGCGCATGACGTCGCCCGCCGCGGCGGGATCGCCGCCCCTGGCCGCGAGGCCGTCGATCCGGCGGGCGATGTTCTCGAGGTCTCCGGCAAGACGCCCATGGACGCCGGCCGCGACGGACTCGGACAGGCGCCGCACCTCGGCCTGCAGGTCCTCGACCGGCGCCGTGATGGCCGCGACGTCGCCGCCCTGGTCGCGGGCGTGGGTCACGAGCCGCGTCAGGTCGCGCACCGCCTCCTCGAGGGTGCCCACCTCGCCGCGGGTCGCGAGCGTGCCGAGGGCCTGGTGCAGCTCGCCGATCTCGGCGCGCAGGGCGGCGGTGGCGGGGTCCTCGCCGGAGGCCTGGCGCGCGGGCTCGAACCCGCCCGTCAGGCGCGCGATGTCGGCGCGCAGCGCCTCGATGGCCGAATGGGAGGCCGCGGCCTCGGGCGCCGCCGCGCCGCGGGTGGGGCGCAGGACGGGGGGCTCGGCCTCGTCGAGCTCGGCCTGGCGCTGGCGGATCTCGGCCACCGCGCTCTTGAGCTCGTCGCGGGCGCTGACGCCCCGGCGGCCCATGGGCCGCGGCTGGGCGGCGATCCGCTCCGTGATGGCGGCGATGCGCTCCTCGAAGGACCGCAGGGCCGTCTCGACCTCGCCGGGATCCCGCCCGCGCTCGGCGGTGGCCCGGGCGCTCTGCGCCTCGGCGGTCGCCCGGGCGACCTGCGCCTCGACGCGCTCGATGGCCTTGAGCGCCTTGTCCAGGCCCGGCGGGGGCGCGGTCTCGATCTTGCGCTCGATGTCGCTCAGGCGCCGGGTCATGAGGCCCAAGGCCTCGCCGAGCACGGCCTGGGTGCGATCCGTGCGCTCGGCCGTGACGCGGGCCGTGCGGTCGAGGCGGGTCTCCGCCTGCTCGATCCAGCGGGCCACGGCGTCGAGGGCCACGGCGGTCTTGGCGGCGTTCTCCCGGGCTCGGCGCTCCGTCTCGGCGGTGGCGCCGGACACGAGCGCGTCGTAGTCGCGCGTCGGGCCGCCCCGGGGGACGTCGTAGTCGCGCGGCGCGCCGCCGCGGCCGCTGGCGAGCCGGCTGATCTTGGCCGCGACCGCGTCGAGCTCGTCGGCGGCATGGGCGGGAGGCGCCGGGGGGGCGGCCGCGCCGCGCCGGCGGACCGGCGGATGCTCCACGAGGCGCTGGGCCCGGTCCGCGACGGTGGCCGCGACCCAGTCCTGAATGCTCATCCCGGCGCGGCGGGCGGCTTCCCGGACGGAGTCCCGCAGATCGGGGTCGAGCGTGTCGAGGCTCATGGCTGAGGTCTGTCTCATTGCCGCTACGGACCAGGGACTGGCGCCAGGCGAGACGGCCGTCCCTGGCCGGATCGCCGCCGCTCCGGTCGCGGTGAAGATTCGGTGAACCCCCACGGACGCCTTCGCCGGCCGATCGACTTTTCCCCCGTACGGTAAACAAGGGGTTAAGGAGCGGGGCCGATCCGTAAAGACCCGGCAATATTTTCCCTGGCGCGCGAGGGGTCGCGGGGCCACATTACCGTAAGGCAGCAGCGACCGAGGCGACCTTACTCCCGCTGCGGCAGCCCTTGGGGCAGGGTCGGGGCGTCGATTCGGGCAGCCGAACCGACCGATTCGCCAACAATGCATTTTCGGGGGTCACGTGATGAAGATGGCAGCGATCAAGCGCCCTGACCTGGGCCAGACCTATTTCGACGCGGGCCGCGCCGGCGCGTCCAAGATCGTGTCGACGCAGAAGAGCTACACGATCGGCGATCTCGCCCGTGAGTTCGGCGTCACCCTGCGGACGCTGCGCTTCTACGAGGACCGAGGCCTGCTGACGCCGCGCCGCGAGGGCCTCTCGCGCATCTACGACGCCCGCGACCGCGCCCGTCTGTCCGTGATCCTGAAGGGCAAGCAGCTCGGCTTCACTCTCACCGAGATCCGCGCCATGCTCGCCGAGGAGAACCTCGAGGCGGATGCCGGCGCCGGCGACCTGAAGCTGTCGCTCGGCCAGGTCGAGGACCAGCTCGCCCATCTCGAGACCCAGAAGGTCGAGATCGAGCGGGCCATCGAGGAGCTGCGCGCCAAGCGCGAGACGCTCAAGGCGCAAGCCTGACCGGTTGCCGTGGGGGCAGACCAGCGGCCCGGGGGAACCCGGGCCCGTCCGGTGGAAACGGCCGTCCCGACAACGGGGCGGCCGTTTCCGTTTCAGGACCCGCCATCCTGGGCGACATGCGGCCGAAACGTCCGCGGGCGATGCCGGGGCGTCCCGCCGGAGCCCCAGCCCATGCCCCGACCCCTGCGCCGCCTCGCCCTCGCCCTGCTGATCGCGGGCGCCCCCCTGCCGGCCGGGGCTACGGGGCTGTCCGCTCTCCTGTGCGAGGCGCGCCCCAGCCGCGCCTGCCTCGTGGAGCTGGCCCGCGACGAGGTCCTGCGTCGGTCTCGGGACGACTCGGCTGCGGTCGCCGTCGCCGGCGTGATCGAGACGGGGCGACTCGACGTCGCCCTCTCGCTCGTGCCCGTCCTGACGCCTGGCGGCCACCGGTCCCACTGGGATGCCCTCGTCCTCGGCCTGATCCGCGACGGGCGCGAGGAGGCGGCCGCCGATCTCGCCCGCCGCTCGGGCTTTCCCCTCCCGTCCTTCGCGGCCGAGATCGCCGAAGGGTTCGCGATCCGCGGGCGCGACGAGGACGCGCGGCGCGCGCTGGACGCCGCCGATCCAGCCCTCCCGCCCCTCGAGCGCGTGGTGGCGCTCGGGCGCGGCCATGCCCAGGCCGGACGCCTCGCGGCGGTGCTCGCGGTCCTCGAGACCCTGCCCGACGGGGAGGCGCGCGCCTCGGCGCGGGCCCGCATCAGCTATGCGGTCGCGGACGCGCGGCCCGGCACGCCCCAGCGCACGGTCCTCACCGCGCTCGTGCCCCCGGACGAGCTCGTCTTCCGCGCCTTCGCCCTCACGGCGGACGAGGCCCGCGCCGTCGATCCCAACCGATTCGACGACCCGACCACCCGCGACGCCGCGGCGCAGGCCGTCGCCCGGACGCGCCTGCGCGACGGCGACTGGCGCGGGGCGATCGCCGCCACGCAGCCCATGAGCCCGTTCCATCAGGTCATGACCCTGGGCGAGATCGCGGGCGAGAGCGGGGAAGCCGAGGCGTTCCGCGCCCTCGAGGGCGCCGTCGAGGCGCATGGCGGCGTGCGGGCGGGCGACCACGACCTCATCATGGCCTCGGCCCTCGCCCGGGCGGGCCTCGACGGCGCGGCCGAGCGCCTGCTCGCCGACACCGCCGTCCCGGCGCGGCGCGACGAGGTGCTGCGGGGGATGATGCTCGCCCAGGCCGAGCGCGGCGACGTGGCGACCGCCCTGCGGACCGAGCGCCGCATCCGCGACCGGTCCCGGCATGCCGTCCGCCTTCTCTCGATCGCGAGAGCGCTCCCGCCGGCCTGAGCCTCCTTACTTCGCATTTCCCCTCATGCTGCCCCTAGCGCCCCGCGTCGAGATAGTTTATATGTGAACTATCTCGACGCGGCACCGTCCGCGCCGACGCGGACGGGCTCTCAGACCCGTCGGGATCTCAAGGGGAGAGGGCCTCATGCCGAGCTACAAGGCGCCCGTGGACGACACGCTGTTCCTGCTGAACGACGTCTTCCAGTTCGAGAAGTACAACAACCTTCCCGGCTTCGCCGACGCCACGCCCGACATGGTCGAGGCGATCCTGGCCGAGGGCGCCAAGCTCTGCGAGGAGGTGCTCCAGCCCCTCAACCGCGTGGGCGACGCGCAAGGCTGCAAGCGCAACGCGGACGGCACGGTGACGACGCCCCCGGGCTTCAAGGACGCGCACGAGGCCTACGGCGCGGGCGGCTGGATCGGCCTCGCGGTGCCCCAGGAATATGGCGGCCAGGGCCTGCCCTACACGCTGGGCGTGATCATGAACGAGTTCGCCTCCTCGGCGAACATGGCGTTCTCCATGTATCCCGGCCTCACCATGGGCGCGATCGCGGCGCTTCTGGTACACGGCACCAAGGAGCAGAAGCAGACTTACGTCCCGAAGATGGTCGAGGGCCGCTGGTCGGGCACGATGAACCTCACCGAGCCCCATTGCGGCACGGATCTGGGGCTCATCAAGACGAAGGCGGTGCCCAACGGCGACGGCTCCTACGCCATCTCCGGCACCAAGATCTTCATCTCGGCGGGCGAGCAGGACATCACGGAGAACATCGTCCACCTGGTGCTGGCCCGCATCGAGGGGGCGCCCGCGGGCGTGAAGGGCATCTCGCTCTTCGTGGTGCCGCGCAACCACGTGAACGCGGACGACACGGTCGGGGAGC
>DASPJU010000760.1:0-5314 GCA_035628475.1 Salinarimonas sp.
CCGGGGCTACGGCACCGAGGAGTTCACGCACCAGGCGGTGGCGGCCCTCGTCGCCGCGGGGGCGGCGGATGTGGCGATGGGCCTGCGCGCGGTCGCGGACCGCTTCGGCCTGGGCTTCGTGGGCCTCGGCTGGGAGACCTACGCGCTCGCGGCCCGCGCCGACCTCGTCGAGGGCCTAGCGGCGCGGCTCCTGGCCGAGGCGGCGCCCCTGCTGGCGGCGATGCCGGGCTACGCTCCCGCCGAGGGATGATCGCCAGGCCGCGGCGCGCGAATCGTTTGAGCCGGGCCCAGCCCGCCCGTTACGCTCGGGAGGGCGGCGCGAGGCCGCCGGGGAGCCCTCCATGACCTTCACGGCCAGCGATGCCCTCGTCCTCGCCGGGATCCTGCGCGAGGCGGCGCGGGCCGAGATCCTGCCGCGCTTCCGCCGGCTCGGGCCGGGCGAGGTCCGGGCCAAGACCGGCGCCCTCGACCTCGTCACCGACGCGGACGAGGCCGCCGAGCGCGCCATCGAGGCGGGGGTGGCGGCGGCCTTTCCGGGTGCGCTCGTGATCGGCGAGGAGGGCGCGGGCCGCGATCCCCGCCGGCTCGAGGGCCTCGCGCAGGCCGATCTCGCGGTGGTGATCGATCCCGTGGACGGCACCCTCAACTTCGCGTCGGGCCTGCCGCTCTTCGGCGTCATGGCGGCCGTGCTGCGCCAGGGCGAGCCCGTCTGCGGCGTGATCCTCGACCCCATCGTCGACGACTGGGCCGTCGCGGTGCGGGGCGAGGGCGCGTGGATCGAGGGGCCCGACGGCCGTCGCGCGCCCTTGCGCGTGGCCGATCCGGTGCCGCTCGCCGAGCTTTCGGGCAACGTGTCCTGGCGCTATCTCGCGCCGGACTTGCGCCCGCAGGTGACGGCACGCCTCCCGCGGGTCGCGGCGGCGGCGGACTTGCGCTGCGCCGCCCACACCTACCGCCTTCTGGCCGCGGGCCACCTCCATTTCGCCTTCTGGTCCAGCACCAAGCCCTGGGACCACGCGGCGGGCTGGCTCATCCACCGGGAGGCGGGCGGCTACGCGGCCCGCTTCGACGGCGGCGCTTACGATCCTGCCCGCCTCGAGGGCGGCCTGATCAGCGCCCCCGACCGCGCCACCTGGGAGGTCCTGCGCGAGGCCCTGCTGCCCCCGTGAAGCGGCCTGCCGTCGCGGGGGGCGCCCTTGCGGGAACCGCGCCGGGGCGCGACCATTGACGGTGGCCGCCCCTGGAGACCGCCCATGTCCCGCCCCCGCCCGTGGCTCTCCCTCGCCGTCGCCCTCGCGATCGCCGGCCCCGCCCTCGCCCAGGCGCCCGCGCCCAGGCCCGAGGCCCCGGCCGCGCGCCCGGAGGCCGGGGCGGAGCGGCGCGGGGCACGGCCCGTGGAGCCCGGCGCGCTGCCCCCGGACAGCGTCACCCGGCACCGGCTCGCGCTGCCGGGCCGCGAGCTCGCCTTCACGGCGGTGGCGGGCAGCGTCGGCCTCGTCGACCGGGCCGGCAAGGTCGAGGCCGACATCGCGGTCACGGCCTATCTCATGGATGGAGGCGAGGCGGCCCGCCGCCCCGTCACCTTCGTGCTCAACGGCGGCCCGGGCGCGGCCTCGGCCTATCTGCATCTGGGGGCGCTCGGCCCCTGGCGCCTGCCCCTCGACGGGCCGACCCTGCCGCCCTCCTCGCGCCCGGTCCTGGTGCCGAACCCGGAGACCTGGCTCGACTTCACGGACCTCGTCTTCGTCGACCCCGTGGGCACGGGCTACAGCCTCACCCGCCCGGGCACGCCGGACGAGCTGCGCAACCGCCTCCTCTCCGTGGAGGGCGACATCGACTCGCTCGCCACCGTGGTCAGCCGCTGGCTGCGGGCGAACGGGCGCATGACCTCGCCGGTCTTCTTCGTGGGCGAGAGCTATGGCGGCTTCCGCGGCCCGCTGCTGGCGCAAAAGCTCCAGACCGACCAGGGCGTCGGCATGAGCGGGCTCGTGCTCCTCTCCCCCGTGCTCGATTTCGGCTGGCGCCAGCAGCCCGCCTGGAACCCGCTGCCCAAGGTGAGCCTCCTGCCCTCGGCGGCGGCGGCCGCCATGGAGCGGCGCGGCCCCGTGACCCGCGAGGCCCTGCGCGCCGTCGAGGACTACGCCACGGGGGAGTACGTCACCGATCTCCTGCGCGGTCAGTCCGACCGGGCGGCCCTCGACCGGCTCTCGGCCCGGGTCGCCGAGCTCACGGGGCTCGATCGCGAGCTGGTGCGCCGGCTCGGCGGACGGCTCGACATGGGGACCCTGCAGCGCGAGCTCTTCCGGGCCGAGGGCCGGGTCGCCAGCGTCTATGACACGGGGGTCACGGCCTTCGACCCCGATCCGCTCGCGCCGCGAGGCCGCTCCGGCGATCCCGTGCTCGAGGGCATGACGGCGCCGCTCACCGCCGCGATGGTCGATCATCTCGGCCGCACCCTGCAATGGGACGTGACGGACCGGCGCTACCAGCTCCTCAATGGCGGCGTGAACGGCGCCTGGCGCTTCGGCAACGGGCGGAGCCAGGCCGAGTCCCTCGAGGAGCTGCGCTCGATCCTGGCGCTCGACGCGAACCTGCGCGTCCTCGTGGTGCACGGCTTCACCGATCTCGTGACCCCCTATTTCGAGAGCGAGCTGCTGCTGCGCCAGGTTCCCGACTATGGCGGCGCCGGCCGGGCGCGGCTGGAGGTTTATCCGGGCGGCCACATGTTCTATTCCCGGGACGCCTCGCGCGTGGCCTTCCGCGCCGACGCGCGGCGCCTCTACGAGGAGGCGCTGCGCGCCCGCGGCGGCGTCCCGGAGACCAAGCCTTGACTCCCGTCCGCCTCGGATCCCTCGCCCTTGTCCTGACCCTGCTCGGGGGCTGCGCCGGCGCGCCCGAGCGGGCCGCCGTCGCGGTCGCGGCGCCGGCGTCTCCCCCGCTTCCGGCCGCCCCCGCCCGGACCCTGCCGGGCCCGCTCCTCACCGCGTCCGGGGAGTGCGACGGCCCCGCGCCCACCCTCGCCGCGGCGATCGCGACCGGGATCGGCGAATGCGAGCTCGTACGCCTCAAGGGCCGACCGCCCACCGACGTGCTCGTGGGCGAGAGCGGGCGCGGCTCGCGGGAGGTGCAGGTGCTCTACGCCGAGCCAGGGGGGCGCGAGATTTACCTCTTCGTCGACAACCGGCTGGAGCGGATCGTGCGCTGAACGGCGGCGGGCGCCTCAGGGCGCCGGCCCGACGCGCGCCACCTCGCCCACCATCGGCCGCAGGTGATGGGCGGTGTGCTCTTCGAACACGGTCTTGAACGCGACCGTGACCCGCCGGCCCGCGTGGCGCCGCAGCCCGGCCATGCCCTCCTCGTCCGGGGCGAAGACGTGGACGCTGCGCAGGCCCCGGCGCGTTCCGCCCGCGCCCTCGAGGCAAACGGGCGCGGGCAGGTCGAGGACGTAGAACCAGCCCCCGTCGATCGCCGGCAGCTCCCGCGCCCTCACCTGGACCTGGCGCAGCATCCCCGTGAGCGCCCGCTCGGGCGGCTTTCCGTCCTCCCGGAAGCAGTCGCCCGGTCCCGCCCAGGGGGTGCCCCCGGCGGCCAGGAGGGCGAGGGCGGCCGTCGCGGAGCGGGCGAATCGGGGCATGGTCGGGGCCTCCTGGAGGAGTGGCGGGGCGACACCCCCTTGCAATCCGCGCCGATTTCCGTATGTGACAGGGCACACGGGTTCGCGCCGCGCCGCCTCGACCCGGTCCCGAAAGGGGTCCGGGGCGGGACCCATTGTCGTTTTGCATCGGGCCGGTCCCCGGCGACCGCCCAGGAGTCCGACCGATGAAGATCCGCAATTCCCTCAAGAGCCTCGCGGGCCGCCACCGCGACAACCAGATCGTGCGCCGCAAGGGCCGCATCTACATCATCAACAAGGTCCAGAAGCGCTACAAGGCTCGCCAGGGCTGAGGGCCCTCGGGCCGGAGGCCGGACACCCGCGCGGTTCCCCCTCCCCGCTTCAAACTATGGTGAGTTGACGGCGCATGCCGGATCGGGAACGATCCGGCATGCGCTCTGTCATGCCGATCGCGGCCCTCGCGGCCGCCCTTCTCGTGGGAACGCCCATTCTCGCCCAGTCCGGCCGCCCGCCCAAGGCCGACGACCGCGTGCCCCCCGCCACGGGGCCGGCGAAGCCCGACGAGAAGACCCGCCCCGTCACGGTCGACAGCCTCTTCGAGCGCCTCTCCGCCGCCAAGGACGAGAGCGAGGCCCGCGGCGTCGCGACCCTCATCGAGCGGCGCTGGTCGCGCTCGGGCAGCGACACCGCCGACCTCCTGATGAGCCGGGCGGGCGAGGCCTTCCGCGACAAGGACTACGGGTTGGCGATCGAGCTTCTCGATCGGGTGCTGGCGCTGCGGCCCGCATGGGCCGAGGCCTGGCACCGGCGCGCCACGGCCTTCTACCTCATCGACGATCCCGTGCGGGCCATGTCCGACCTGCAGCAGGCGCTCGCCCGCGAGCCGCGCCATTTCGGCGCCTGGGCGGGCCTCGGCCACATCCTCATGGCGGCCGAGAACAAGCGCGGCGCCATGGAGGCCTATCGGCGCGCCTACGCCCTCCATCCGCACATGGAGAAGCTCAAGGAGCTGATCGACCGGCTCAAGCCGGACGTGGACGGCACCGACCTCTGATGCGGCTCCTCCTCTGGGGCCTCCTGGGCCTCGCCGGCCTGATCGTCGCGACGCTGCTCGCGGGCGCGATCGCCACCCGGGTCGTCGCGGCGCGGGTGGCGGCCGCCAACCCGCCGCAAGGCCGCTTCGTCGAGATCGACGGGGGGCGCCTGCACGTGATGGAGGCGGGACCCGCCGACGCGCCCGCGATCGTGCTCCTCCACGGCGCCTCGGGCTCGGCGGCCGATTCCGTGGGAGCGCTGGGGCGCCGTCTGGCCGAGCGCTGGCGCGTCATCGCGGTCGACCGACCGGGCCACGGCTGGAGCGACCGCATCACGCCGCAGGCCGCCTCTCCGGCGGTGCAGGCGGCCCTGATCCGCGCCGCCCTCGACCGCATGGGCGTGCGCCGGCCGGTCGTGGTGGGCCATTCCTTCGCCGGGGCGGTCGCCACGGCCTTCGCCCTCGACCAGGCGGACGCGCTGTCGGGGCTCGTGCTGCTCTCGCCCGTGAGCCATCCGTGGCCCGGCGGCGAGATCACCTGGTATTATGGCCCCGCGACCTCGTGGTGGGGCAGGATCTTCACGCGCACGCTCACGACCCCCGTCGGCGCCCTCGTCATCGACGGCGCCGCCGACGCGGTCTTCCACCCGCAGAACGCGCCCCCGAAC
>DASPJU010000761.1:0-3086 GCA_035628475.1 Salinarimonas sp.
TCGCACTTCCACGTCACGACCTTGCCCATCGTTCTCTCCTATCGGGCGGGCTGCGGGCCGGGCTTGAGTACCGGCTCAGAGCGTTGCCGTGACCCCTGGAACACCGTTGGCTCTCAGGATCGGCACGTCACCCGACCCCGGCTCTGTCTCGGCTATGCGAGGCCGTGTTTTATGACTTCTCATCGCCAACGGGGGTAGCTCTCCCTGGTTCTGTGCGCGTGTCCTTCCACGCCGCCGCAGCCCATAAACTCACCGAAGGGCGCGCGGGACCACGCGACACCTACCGCGTCCCTGGCGAGGGGACCGCGCGCCCTCCGTCTCGTGGGGTCAGCAGCACTCGCCGCAGGCTTGGTCATGACGCAGTGCCGCTCGTCACCGCCTGCCACGACCCCATTCATTTCGTGGGGCGGCCACTACGAGCAGCCGCCCTTCCTGCCGTGGCCCCGGACCATCCGGGTGGGTCATGTTCGTCGCATCGCCCTGCCACGAAGGAATGTCATGATTTCGTTGGGGCGGGCCGCCGAAGCGCGCCCGCCCGTCCCTCGCAGCCCCGCCCACCATGGGCGTCGAGCGGGTTCCCTGCGACGGCGACCAACCCCGGAGCCGACTCCGGGAAAGGACCGCGTACGCCCCGCCCTGGCCACGAAGGAATCATAAAAGGCTAATCACCGGGATCTTCTTGTAGTCGTGGAAGATCCAAATCTCTTTGGTCGCGTTGGGCGGCGCGTCGAACAGCTCCATGGCCTCGCGCTCTGCCGGCGGCGCGTTCCGGTTCGTCTTCACCTGGATCAGCCGAATCTGCCTCGCGTTGAGCGCGATGATGTCGAAGAGACCGAGCGAGGCCGCTGCCCTAGTGCAGCTATAGCCGGCCGCCTCGAGGATCTGCATCGCCTTGTGCTCGTTTCTAGTCCCCTTACGCTTGCTCAAAGGGCGTCTCCGCTTTCAGTCGCCGCGCTCGCACTCGCACCTTGAGCGGCTTGGGATTCTTCTCCGTGGGCAGTCTCAGCCCTGAACCTGCGAGCAGGCGCTGCGCCCAACGGCGGCAGAACAGCTTGCGCCTTAAAACGCGAACGTGGTCTGGGCAGCAATACGCCATCTCAACGACCGCGCCGCCACGCTTGGATAGCTCGATGACGTACTCGCCTGGTCCATCGCCACCCATTTGCTGCCAGATATCACGATCGATGTAAGGGCCACCCTCGCCAGTCTTCGCGGCTCTCGGTAACACGCGGTCCGGGCCTGTGTAGCAATCGTCGCTCGCCAAAACCTTCACTGTGATTGCCATGGCTAGAACGGGGTGAACCTCTCGGCTTCCGTGCAGATCCTTTCGTAGTCACGCCGCAGGATCTTGCTGCTGTGGGCGTAGCCGAAGCGCTCCAGCAGCCAGGGGCCCATCTGCTCCTTCTTCATCCCCGCATTCATGCAGATGGCGAACAGCCGCTTGCGCTGAGGCTCGGAGATCACCGGGCCTTCCTCTGGCGGCGGCGGCGGCGGTTCGGGACACTCGAGTTCGCGCGGCGGGGGTTCACCTTGCTGGTCGGTGTATATGGCCATCATCTCGTCCAAGGCTTCTTTCGCTGCGGACGGCACCGGCGGGGGCGCCTCCTCGAGCGCGGTCACGTCCACGGGCGGGGCCTGAGCCGGCGCCCGTCGCCGGGCCGGCTGGGGCTCATCCGCGTGTCCCATTTCGTCCGTCGTGTAGAGCCCGGAGAGCTCGTTCGGGAAGGCCCTGCGCAGCGCGAGCGCCTCGGCGCACTTGGCAATCATGAGGTCGGGCATCTTCTGCCACATGCTCGTGGGCGAGCCGTCTTTCTTCTTCTGGACGTAGGCCGAGAAGCGCGCGACCGCCCACAGCGGCTCCTTGAAGTCCGTCCGCATCACCCCGACCTTGGCCGCTGCGGGAGCCGTGTCCTTGAGCCAGACATCGACCCAGTGACCGTCGGCCCCGCACCAGAGCGGCCCGATCTGGCCAGCGTACTTCCCTGTCCGCTCGGCGATCAGCCGGAACCCGTCGATGCTCGTCTGCGTGCTCATGACCTCGCGCTGGAGGTTGGAGTCGTACCTCTTGATCGCGTATATCTGGCGCGCGAACGGGTCCAGGCCGGTTCGCTGGCAAATCGTGACGAACAGTTCCAGCTCGTCGTTGGTCGCCCCCTTGGCGATGGTCCGCTTGAGGAGCTCAATCTTCTCCTGCGGGAGTCGCTGAATCCCTGTGGAGGGGGGCTCCATCGTCGCTAGGCTCGTCGTCATTTCACCCTCGCCTTGAGTTTCTTGTCGAGATCGAACAGCCGGCGCATGAGCTTGAAGGACTCCA
Organism: Salinarimonas sp.; assembly: GCA_035628475.1. Lineage (GTDB taxonomy): Bacteria > Pseudomonadota > Alphaproteobacteria > Rhizobiales > Beijerinckiaceae > Salinarimonas_A. Next base: position 2,315 of record DASPJU010000761.1, read on the forward strand.
GCGCATCGCTCAGGTCCGAGAAGTAGTGCTGACTGAAATCGCCCTCGTCCTTGGAGAACCGGACCAGGTGGTACCCGCCCGTGATGGGCCTGTCCGGGTTGTGCTCGTTCCACAGCGCCCCGTAGGCCGCAATCTGGATCAGGTAGTCGACGTACACGGCGTTCGACGCCTTCCAGTCGAGCAGCGCCACCTTGTCGAGGATCGAGACGGCGTCGATGGTCCCACCGACCTGCAACTCCTCGCTGACCAGCTTCACCTCAGTATCGACGGGCACTAGCTGAGTGTGGCGCGACCACTCCTGGAACATGGCGAAGGCGCGGCTGGCTTTGGCCAGCGTCTCGGGCGGCTCGCCGTTCGGCTGGAACGCCTGGCCGCGAATCTCGCACTCGACCATCTTGTGAGCGAGCGTTCCCGCTGATGCGGCAGCGCCCTGCGTCTCCCGAAAGTCGCGCCCCTCGCGGCCCTCGTTCCACGCCCACCAGATCAGGCCGCCAGAGTCTTTGAAGCGGGAAATGACCTGAGTTACGGACGGCACCGGCTTCCCTGCTGCGTTCAGGTACGGCTTACGCTCGCTCACGCTGCGTCCTCGTCCTCGACCGGCAGGGCGTGCTGCCCTTCCTCCTCAGCCGTCATGCGCTCCTCTTCGATAGCGCAGGGTCGGCACAGCACGATGTCGTCGAAGGCGATGTCGGCGTAGTTGACCTCGCAGCGCTCGCAGCGGGCGATCACGGGATTATTCGCCGAGTACGAGTATCGCAGGGTTAAGCACGCC
>DASPJU010000762.1:0-5375 GCA_035628475.1 Salinarimonas sp.
GGACGTGGTCGGCATCGAGGTCGGAGGAGGCGTCACGACCAAGGCGACTGCCACCGGGCGCTCCTGACCAGTGGGTGCCGCAGTCTGGGTGGTGGCAGGCGCCCGGCGCTCGGCATTTGCCACGGCGTTGATAGTGCCCTGGTAGACCACCCGCGGCGTCTTGATCGACGGAGTCTCAGGGACGAGCGGTGCTTCTCTGACGCTCTGGGCACTCCGTGGGGCGGCCGGAGCAGCCACGGCAGCAAACTGTGGGACATATTCCCAAGCCAGGATGCCAAGCAGGCCGATCCAGACCAGGCCGAGCGTGCGCATGAGCATTTTGAGTGTGGCAGCCATAGAACGTCCCCGCAGCGGTGTTATGTCATTGGATGTTGATTAGAGAGCAATTATTTGGAGCGCAATTCGAAAATCACGGCTGCTCATGGTCGGGGCCTCATCCTTTAGGCTTAGGCGCTTTGCGAGCTGTCCACCCAGCAAAGGCGTGATCGCCGCTAAAGTCACGCTGCAGCGGCGAGTGCAGCTCGAACGGGTTGCCGAGAGCGAATACTATCTCTGCATGCACCTTAGCCGCCTCAGCTTCAAAGGCGCGGCCATGCTCGCTCAGTGCAACCAAAACATGCTTCTCGTCCGCGGGGCTGCGTGTGCGGCTCAGCGATCCCCCAGCCTCCATCGCTTCAGCAGGGGTTTGGGGGTGCCAGTCCAGGCGCCTAACGATCTCACCGACGCTTTACACAGGCGCGCGTCCAGGAGGGCTGACGCTCTGTGCCTCCGGATGGTGCGATGATGTTCTTGAGAGCGGAGCAACTTTGGGATCGCACTCGAGGGCAGATGCAGACATCGTGGTCATGGTGCTCACCGGGCCGCGATTAGGCCGACGTAGACGAGGCGCACCGCGCGGCGGAAGTCGCCACCTTCGGCCTTGGCCGAGGCGGTCTGCGCCGGCACCATGGCAGGCAGGACAGAGGCTTCCGCCCCGGTAGGGATCTCGAATGTGCGACGCGGCTTGGCTTCACCCGCCGAAACGATGGTCGTACCCATCAGTGCAGCACCGAGGAGGGTGGTTGCACAGACGGTGCCGAGAGCGACCGCGCTGATCCGGATCTTGAGTGATGCACCTTAATCTTGTGGTGCAGTAATTAGCGCACTATTTATATTGACGCCATTAGCCTTTGGGCTGATACCCTCACCGAATGCGCCCACAGGAGACACAATGGCCAAGGCACACGACCTCCTGCGACTGGACCAGCAGCTCTGCTTTGCGGTTTATGCCGCCCATCACGCGTTCACTGCCGCCTACAAGCCTCTGCTTGAACCACTCGGATTGACCTACCCGCAGTACCTAGTGCTGCTCGTGCTCTGGGAGCGCGATGGGTGCATGGTCAAGGAAATCGCGCACCGCCTTCATCTCGACTCCGGCACCGTGACGCCGTTGCTCAAACGCATGGAGGCGGGCGGCCTGTTGCGCCGGCTGCGGGACACTGTTGACGAACGTCAGGTCAGGATCGAACTGACGGAGAAGGGACGCTTGCTGCAACCCGAGGTTCTCAAGGTGCGCCAGGAGGTCGGGTGCACACTGGGCGGCGTCGAGGACCCTATCCAAGAGCTTCGCTCCCGGCTGATGGAGATGACGTCGCTCCTGCGAGGTGGCGAAGCGCAGTAATAGAGGCGTTGAGCAACACGGCCGCAGCGAGCACCAGCACATACAATTCTGGGTTGAGGAAGCGCCAGTTTTGGCGCCTGGCCACTGTCTTGAAGGGCAGCATGGGGGAACGTCTCGGCCCTAGGAGCGGCGATTCATCCGTCCCCGAGCCAGGCCGTTGTCGGCCTGGTGGTTGTGGTACTCCTCGTCCTACTGTTGATGGGGCGGATCTGATTAGCTGGCCAGGCGCCGCGCACGTCGTCCCGACCAGGGGAAAGGGCTTGGAGGCCGACCCCGCCAAGCTCGTTGCATTGGGCGTTCCGCGTGGCGGCATGCAGACCAGTGGCGTATAGCCAGCCCCTATGCTTGATTCAGTAGTAGGGCAGAGCCACCGATCCGACCATCAGCAGCAGGGCCATGGTGTAGCCGTAGGCCCACTTGAGCTCGGCCATGGCATCGAAGTTCATACCGTACCCGGTTGCGCTCCTCGCGAGAGCCCCTCGGCACCGAATCCCTGAGCAGGGGCTGAAGACGCTTGCTGCATGCCCTCACCTGATGCAGGTGCGCCTCGACAAACCACGTCGGAAAGGAGCCCCCGGGTATCTTTGCCGAACCAACTCTCTCCTGGGATTTCCATCCATTTACCGCTATGCGGCTTTGGTAGGCTATGGTGTCGCTCGGGCACGAACAGAAGCACGCATGACGGTACCAGCAGCAGCGATTTCCCTAGGTCACTCATTGGCCATCACATCGGAGGCACATGCCTCCGACCCGGGAGACGATGTCGAGGCCCTGCTCGACGGGCTGCTCGATGCGTTCTATGCCCTCGACGACGGCTGGTGCATCACCCTGTTCAACAAGGCGGCGGAGGAGCACTTCGGCCTGAAGCGGGCCGAGGTCATCGGCCGGTCTATCTGGCAACTGTTTCCCGACCAGATCGGCGGCGAGTTCGACCGACGCTTCCGGCGGGTGCTCGAAACCGGCGTCGCCGACGCGTTCGAGACGGTCTCGGTCGCTCGGGCGGACAGCGTCGTCCTATTCAAGGTGTCGCGATACCGGTCCGGCCTGGCGATCTCGTTCCGCAATATCACCCCGGTCAGGCGGACGGAGGAGGCGCTTCGCGAGAGCCAGGCCCGCCTGGAGATCGCCACCGCCGCCGCCGACATCGGCGTGTGGGACTGGAACCTCGTCACGAACGAGATGGTGTACTCGGAGAGGGCCAAGGCCGTGTATGGCTTTCCTCCCGATCAGCCAGTCACCTTCGAGCAGGTCCGAGACGCCACGCACCCCGACGACTACCCCTTCACGTCCGCCCAGGCGCGACGAGCCACCGATCCCGAGCAGCGCGAGAAGCGCCCGTACGAGTACCGCATCGTTCGCCCCAGCGATGGTCAGGTCCGCTGGCTCCTCGCTCATGGCGAAGCGGTCTTCTCGAAGGTCGGCGAGTTCGAGCGTGCGGTCCGCTACGTCGGCACGATTCAGGACATCACCGAGCGTAAGCAGGCGGAGGAGGCCGTCCGGGCGAGCGAGCGCCGGCTCGGCCTCGCCGTCGAGGCGGGCCGCATGGCCGTGTGGGAATACGACGTCGCCACGGACTCGGTCCAGGGCTCGCCCGAGCTGAACAGGCTGCTGGGTTTCGCCGCCGGCGCGACGCCGAGCACCAGCGAGATGCACGCCCGGTACTACCCCGGGGAGCAGGAACGCCTGCAGGAGGTCGGCCTTGCCGCCCTGGAGAGAGGCGACCGCTTCTTTGAGGCAGAATATCGTTACGTTTGGCCCGATGGCGACGTCCGCTGGCTTATGCTGCGGGCCGAGATCATCCTCACGGAGGCGAGAACCCCCGAGCGGGTGATTGGCGTCATCCTGGACATCACGGAGCGCAAGCGGGCGGAGAGCCGCCAGGTCCTGCTCATCAACGAGCTGAACCACCGCGTGAAGAACACGCTCGCCACCGTACAATCGCTGGCGCGCCAAACCCTTCGCGGCGGCGCCTCGGGTGAGGGGGCCAGCCGAGCGTTCGAGGAACGCCTCCTTGCCCTCTCTCGCGCCAATGACCTGCTAACGCGGCGGAACTGGACGGGAGCCTCCCTTCGGGAGATCGCCGATCAGGCACTTGCGCCCTACGCCGAGGCTGGGACTGCCCGCGTCGTGATCACGGGGCCGGAGGTCGTCCTGCCGCCGAACATGAGCGTGTCGCTCGCCCTGGCGTTGGGCGAGCTGTGCACGAACGCGGCGAAGTACGGCGCGCTTTCAGTTCCGACCGGTTGTGTTTCGATCAGCTGGTCCGTGGAACCGCAGGCTTCGCTCCTGCGGCTCACGTGGACGGAGCGGGGCGGCCCGACGGTTCGGGTGCCGGAGCGGCGGGGCTTCGGGTCGCGCCTGATCGAGCGGCTTCTCGCTCAGGACCTCGATGGGGAAGTCCGCCTCGCCTTCGACCCTCCGGGGGTGGCCTGCACCATCGAAGCGGCGGTTCAGCGCCAGTGACCTCATCCTCGGGCCCGAGGCGTGACACATGGTGGAGCGACCCGCGCCGCGCCGTGTTTGTTCCGTGAGGAGCAGTTTCCGAGTGAGCCGATCAACCCGACCGCCCCGCTACCCGTGAGGCGCTACCACATTCGGCCAGCCAACCATCTATTCTTGGGCCCGTTCAGATCGGCAGCTTTTCGGTCAGGTATGGATCAGTAGGCGGCGCATCGGGCACGGGCAGGCGGGGCACCGGGCGCGATGCGGCGGTTGCAAGCCATCTGGGACCGCCCGGCCGTTCGCGGATCGACCGGTCGGTCCGGGTCGAAACCAGCCCGTAGACAGGACGGTCGCCATAGCCCGGCGCCGCGTCTCCGAACGCCCAGGCCAGGTTGCCGTAGGTCGAGGGATCGCGCCCGTCGAGGCTCAGGCGGTCGTTCAGGTAGCACGCCGTCGCCCAGCCCGTGCGCGGATCCGGCGTCATCGCGATCAGTCGCTTTGCCCAGTACATGCGCAGATTGTTGTGCATCCAGCCGTCGATCACGTACTGCCGCTGGCACGCGTTCCAAGTCTCGTCCGCGGTCTCGCCGTGAAGCAGCGCCGAGAGGGTCTCGACGTCGGGACGGGGGTCGCCTGCGTGGGCGTCGAGGGTCTTTCGCGCCCAGTTCGGCACCCGCGCGTAGCTCTCGGGGACGCGCAGGCTCCGGGCCTTGTAGTGGAACCACTCGCGCCAGCTCAGGAGCTCGTCGGCGAACTTGGAGCGGCTGTCGTCCGGGACGTCCGCTTCCGAGATCGCTGCCATGATCTCGCGTGGGCCCACGACGCCGAAGTGGAGGTAGGGCGACAGGGTCGAGGCCCCCTCGGGCCGGCTCGCGTCGTTACGCGCGCCAGCATAGGCCGGCAGCACCTCGTCGCGTAGGCGCGTCAGCCGGGCCATCACCTCGGCGCGGGTGGGCGGGAACATGGGGCTGGGCGGGAGCGCATGGTCGATGGCGCAGGAGGCGACGAGCGCGTCGATGTCGGCGTCGTGCATGGGCCCGAGGCGGTCCGGCTCGTAGGGCAGCGGCCCGTCGTAGGGAGCAATGTCGGGCTCCTCGTCAGTCCACTCCCGCCACTGGTCCCGCACCTTCTCATGGCGACGGCGGAACGCCGACGTCGTGCCGACACCCTGCTCCAGGGCGGCGGGCGGGACGAGGCAGGCTGCGTTGACCGCGAACACCGCCGTGCCGGTTCGGGCGGCCACGCGCTCGGCCTGCCACTGCGCGACGAAGGC
>DASPJU010000763.1:0-4033 GCA_035628475.1 Salinarimonas sp.
CGCGCTGCCGCGGCGAGGTGCCGGCGCTGATCGAGGGCGTCGTGCCGGGGATCTGGGGAAGGGCGACGCCGCGCGGATTGCGGCTCGGCACCGAGTCGAGGAGGCCGCGGGTATAGGGGTGGCGCGGCTCCCGCAGGATCGCCCGGGTCGGCCCGGCCTCGACCATGCGCCCGGCATACATGACCATGATCCGGTCCGCGAGGCTCGACACGGTGGCGAGGTCGTGGGTGATCCAGATCATCGCCGTGCCGGACTCGCGCACGAGACCGCGCATCTCGTGGATGATCTGCGCCTGGACCGAGACGTCCAGCGCCGTGGTGGGCTCGTCCGCGACGATGAGCGCCGGGCGGTGCAGGATCGCGATCGCGATCGCGACGCGCTGGCGCATGCCCCCCGAGAGCTGGTGCGGATAGGCCCGGACGCGCGAGGCGGGGTCCGGGATTCCCACCTGGGCGAGCGCCGCCACCGCCCGGTCGCGGGCGGCTCGCGACGACACGCGCTCGTGCGCCCGCACCGCGAGCTCCATCTGCTCGCCGACCGCCAGCACCGGGTTGAGGGTCGCGGTGGCATCCTGGAACACCATGGCGATGCGCCGGCCGCGGATCGCCTGCATCTCGCGGGCGTTCAGGCCCGTGAGCTCGCGGCCCTCGAAGCGCACCGAGCCCGAGACGACGCGCCCGGGCGGATCGACCAGGCCGAGGATCGAGAACCCCGTCACGGACTTGCCCGATCCGGACTCGCCCACGAGCCCCAGCACCTCGCCCGGCTGGAGCGTGAAGGACACGCCGTCGACCGCCTTCACGACCCCGGCGCGCGTCATGAAGTGCGTCTTGAGGTCCTCGACCTCGAGGAGCGGCGCGGCGCTCATCGCTTGAGCCTCGGGTTGAACTGGTCGCGCACCTGGTCGCCCACGAGGTTGATCGCCACGATGAGGACGATGAGGGCGACGCCCGGATAGACCGAGATCCAGTAGCGGCCCGACATCATGTACTGGAAGCCGTTGGCGATGAGCATGCCGAGCGACGGCTCGGTGACGGGAAGCCCCAGCCCCAGGAAGGACAGCGTCGCCTCGAGCGAGATGGAGCTCGCGACCTGCACCGTCGCGACGACGATGAGCGGAGGCATGACGTTGGGCAGGATGTGGCGGAACACGATGCGCCAGCCCGACAGGGGCACGGCGAGCGCGGCCTCCACGTAGTCCTTGCGCCGCTCCGCCGAGGCCGCGCCGTAGGCGGTGCGGGCGAAATAGGCGTATTGCGCGGCGACGAGCGCTGTGACGAGCTGCGTCTTGCCCTGGCCGAGCAGAGCCACCAGCACGAGGGCGAGCAGGATCGCCGGAAACGAGAGCTGCAGGTCGACGATCCGCATGATCACGGTCTCGATCCGCCCGCCGCGATAGGCCGCGACGATGCCCAGCGTGGTGCCGGTCACGAGGGCGACGACGCCGGCCATGAGCCCCATCTGGATCGAGATGCGCAGCCCGTAGAGGATCGCCGACAGGAGGTCGCGCCCGCTGGCGTCGGTGCCGAGCCAGTGGGTGTAGCCCTCGGAGCCGACATGGCCCGGAGGCCGGCGCGCGTCCATGAGGTTGAGGTTGGCGATGTCGTAGGGGTTCTGCGGCACGATCCAGGGCGCGAGCGCGGCCAGGCCCACGACGAGCGCCACGACGACGAGGGCGCCCACCGCGATCCGGTTCTCGCAGAACTCGCCCCAGGCGGCGCGGAGCGGCGACACGGCCTTCGCGGGCGCAGGCCCCGCGGCGGGCGCGGGCGCCACGGCCTCGGGCGGGGCGGGGGTCTCGACGGCGGCGTCGCTCATGCCTTGGCTCCCGGGCGCAGGCGCGGGTCGAGGAGGGCGTAGACGAGGTCGACCACGACGTTGATGGTCACGAAGAGCGCGGCCACCAGCACGAGGTAGGCGACCATCACGGGGCGGTCGAGGGAGTTGATCGCGTCGATGATGAGCTTGCCGACCCCCGGCCACGAGAAGATCGTCTCCGTGACCACGGCGAAGGCGAGCGTCGAGCCGAATTCCAGGCCGAACACGGTCACGATCGGGATCGAGATGAGCTTGAGCACGTGCCGGCGCAGGATCGTGCCCTCCGAGAGCCCCGCCGCGCGGGCGAACTTCACCGTGTCGCTCAGCATCAGCTCGCGGGTGCCCGCGCGGGAGAGGCGCACCATCATGGCGAACTTGAAGAGCGACAGGTTGAAGGCCGGCAGCGCCAGGTGCTTCCAGCCCTCGAGCGTCAGGAAGCTCCACTGGACGCCGAAGAGCTCGCGGGTCGGCCCGCGGCTCCCGGCGGGCAGCCAGCCGAGCGAGACCGCGAAGGTGAGGATGAGGATGAGCCCGATCCAGAAGGTCGGCACCGAGAAGCCGAGGATCGAGACCGCCATGATCCCCTTGGCGATGGGGCCGTCGGGCCGGTAGCCCGCGTAGATCCCCAGCGGCACGCCGATCAGCGTGGCGCCGAGCACCGCGAGGAGCGCGAGCTCCAGGGTGGCCGGCAGGCGGCTGAGGATCAGGTCGAGGACGGGCATCCCGAACAGGAAGGAGCGGCCGAGATCGCCGCGCAGGAGGTTGCCGAGAAAGACGAAGTACTGCTCCCAGAGCGGCCGGTCGAGGCCGTAGCGGGCGATGGCCTGGGCGCGGATGTCCTGGGTGGCGTCGGGCGAGATGATCACGTCGATCGGGTTGCCGATCGCGTAGACCCCCACGAAGACGAGCGCCGACATGGCGAGCATGACGAGCGCCGCCTGGAGGAGCCGCTGGATGATGAAGCCGAGCATGAGGTCGGGGTGGTCCTCTCGATCCCGGTGCTTCGCCCGCTCGAGGCGCGAAGGCAAGCGGAGCCGGACGCGATTCCGGCTCCGCGGGCGTTCTCAGCGCGCCGGCGCGATGTCCATGGCGAGCGTGTCCTCGTCGACGCGGGTGCGCACCATGCGGACCTTGTCCTTGCGCAGGGTCCAGGCGGACGACACGGCGGCGAGCGGGATGAGCGGCCGGTCCTGCGCCGTGATGCTGGCCGCCTCCTGCAGGAAGCCCTTGCGCTTCTCGTCGTCCATCTCGACGGCCGCCGACTGGAGCGCCTTGTCGAGCGCCGGGTTGGCGTAGCCGCGCCAGTTGAAGGCGCCGAGCCGCAATTGCGGCGCGTTCGAATGGACGAGCGACGAGAGCGTGTAGTTCGCCTCGCCGGTGAGCGTGCCCCAGCCCGACATCACCATGGAGAGATCGCCGCGGGTGCGGGCCGGGAAGAGCACGGCGCCCGGCTGGGCGTTGGCCTGCACGTCGACGCCGATGCGCGCGAGCATCTGCGACACCGCCGCGCCCACCGCGCCGTCGCCCGGCAGGCGGTCGTTGGTGAAGCTGAAGGTGACGCGGAAGCCGTTCGGGAAGCCCGCCTGGGCGAGCAGCTCGCGGGCGCGCGCCACGTTCGGACGCGTGACCTGGAGCTTCTCGTTGTAGCCGAAGATGCCCGGCGTCACGAGCTGGCCCTGCGGCTTGCCCAGCCCCTCCATGGCGATCTCGGCGAGCGCCGCCCGGTCGACCGCGAGGTCGAAGGCCTCGCGGACGCGGGCATCCTTGAAGGGGTTCGAGGGCAGCGGCGAGCCGTCCTTGGAGGCGATCTGGGGCGGCTTATCGCGCTGGTCGAACTCCACGTAGAACACGTAGACCGTGTCGCCCTTCACGACCTGGAGGGACCCGTCGCGCTGGAGGGTGGGCACGTCCGCGGCCGGGGTGCGCACGATCATGTCGACCTGGCCGGCGCGCAACTGCGCCACGCGGCCGGCGTCGTTGGGGATCTCCTTGCGCACGACGCGAGCCCAGGGCTGCTTCTCGCCCCACCAGCCGTCGAAGCGCTCCAGCACGAGGGCGTCCTTCGGGGTCCAGGACACGAACTTGTAGGGCCCTGTCCCTACCGCCGCGCGGCCAGTGTTGAAGGCCTGGTTCGCGTTGTCCTTGGTGAGCCCCGCGGCGGCCTTGGACGAGACGATGAAGAGGCGGATGAAGTCGTTGGGCAGCGTCGGCGAGG
>DASPJU010000764.1:0-2461 GCA_035628475.1 Salinarimonas sp.
GTCGAGCAGCGGCTGGATCGCCTTGTTCTTGAAGGCGGTGCCGCACAGCACCGGGACGCCCTCGCCGGCGAGCGTCGCGCGTCGGATCGCGCGTCGGAACTCCTCGGCGGTCGGTTCGTGTTGCTCGCCGACGAACTTCTCCATCAGGGACTCGTCGTGGTCCGCGAGCTTCTCGAACAGGTCGTGGTGCGCCTTCTCGGCGGCCTCGAGGTACTCGGCGGGGATCTCGGAGGTCTCCCACTCCTCGCCCATCTCGGACATCCAGTGATGGGCTTTCATCTCGACGATGTCGATGACGCCCTGGAAGTCGGACTCGGAGCCCCATGGCAGCTGGAGCACGAGCGGCTGGGCGCCGAGCCGGTCGACCATCATCTCGACCGTGCGCTCGAAGTTCGCGCCGGTGCGGTCCATCTTGTTGACGAAGCAGATGCGCGGGACGTCGTAGCGGTCGGCCTGGCGCCAGACGGTCTCGGTCTGCGGCTCGACACCGGCCACGGCGTCGAACACCGCGATCGCGCCGTCGAGCACGCGGAGGCTGCGCTCGACCTCGACCGTGAAGTCGACGTGTCCGGGCGTGTCGATGATGTTGATCCAGTGGTCCTTCCAGACGCACGTCGTCGCGGCGGACGTGATCGTGATGCCGCGCTCGCGCTCCTGGACCATCCAGTCCATCTGGGCGGTGCCCTCGTGGACCTCACCGATCTTGTAGGCCTTGCCGGTGTAGTAGAGGATCCGCTCGGTCGTCGTGGTCTTGCCCGCGTCGATGTGGGCCATGATCCCGATGTTCCGGGTCCTGACCAGCGGGTACTCGCGGATGACGAGGTCCTTGCCGGACCCGCTCCGCTGCTCGACCTTCTCGGCTGCCTCTGCCACGTCCATCTTCCTCGCCGGGGTCGCCATCACGCGCCCCACGTCTGTTGGTCGTCCACTACCACCGGTAGTGCGCGAACGCGCGGTTCGCCTCCGCCATCTTGTGCATGTCCTCGCGCCGCTTCACCGAGACGCCCTGCCCGTTGGCGGCGTCCATCAGCTCGGCGACCAACCGCTCGGACATCGAGTGCTCCTTGCGGTTGCGCGCGTTGTTGATCAGCCACCGCAGCGCGAGCGTCGTGCCGCGGGTCGGCTTGACCTCGATCGGGACCTGGTAGTTGGCACCACCCACCCGCCGAGACTTGACCTCGAGCATCGGCCGGACGTTGTCCACGGCCTTCTTGAGCGTGATGACTGGGTCGTTGCTCGTGCGCTCGCTGATGACCTCCAGGGCCTTGTAGACCTGTCGTTCGGCGAGCGTCTTCTTGCCGTGCAGCAGGACCTTGTTGATCAGCTGCGTGACCAGGACGTTCTGGTAGACGGGATCGGGTTGGATCTCGCGGCGACCGGGCGAGCCTTTGCGTGGCATGAGCGGCTCAGCCCTCCTTCTTGGCGCCATAGCGCGAGCGGGCCTTCTTGCGGTCCTTCACGCCGGCGGTGTCGAGGGTGCCGCGGATCACCTTGTAGCGGACGCCCGGCAGGTCGCGGACGCGACCGGCTCGGACCAGGACGATCGAGTGCTCCTGGAGGTTGTGGCCGACGCCCGGGATGTACGCCGTGACCTCCATCTGACTCGTCAGACGGACGCGCGCGACCTTGCGCAGCGCGGAGTTCGGCTTCTTGGGCGTGACGGTGTAGACACGGGTGCAGACGCCACGTCGCTGGGGCGAGCCCTTGAGGGCCGGAGCCTTGGTCTTGGCCTTCGGCCGCTGGCGGCCGCTGCGCACGAGCTGCTGGATGGTCGGCATGGTTTCCCTGTCTGCACCCTCTCGACTTGTCAACGGACCCGCTGGGCGGCCATCCGTGCCCCGGGCGCGCCGAGGGCCGCCCCGGTGGGCTGGTCCGATCGGTGCTTCCGGCAACACGAAAGCCGGGCCGCGGGGCCCGGCTTCCAGGGCGATCCTCAGGACAGGGCGTGAGTTCCCCTCCGGAGACCCCCTTGGAAGCGTGCTCAGATGCGTACTCGCCCGCCGAGCACGCGATTGATGACGTTACAGGCGCCGGCTGTGGACTGTCAACGCGGGACGCCATCGGCGCAGGCACGGTCCCGTGCGCGCGCCGCGACGCTCACGCGAGGCGGAGCGAGGCATCGTCGGCCTCGAAGCACCCCCCCATGGCGGCCCGAGGAACGACCGCGGCGAGGTCCAGCGAGTGGCCCGCCTGCGCGTCGATGCTCACGACGATCCGCTGCCAGGTCGTCCCGAGCGTCGCGCTCGTGGTCGAGATCCGGACCAGGGAGCCGGACGCGAACTCGCGCAGCCGTAGCCGTAGCGTCGCGCCCGGTCGGTCGGACCGGACCCAGAGCGAGGCCGTGTAGGTGCCGGCGGTCGTCGAGGAGACCGAGTTCGGCCTGTCGTTGAGCACGCAGGAGCCGGTCGCCTGCGTGTCGTTGCTGAGCAGAGCCGAGCCGGAACCGGTGCGCGCGAGCGTC
>DASPJU010000765.1:0-4821 GCA_035628475.1 Salinarimonas sp.
GGCCGCCGCCCCGCCGGCGGCGAGCGCGCCCACGAAGGCGCCGAGCCACACGACCCCGAGGAGCTGAAGGCTGAGACCCGCGGCCATCTCCGGCTCCTCAGATGAGCTCCTCGGCCTTGTCGTCGGTCTCGCCGAAGCGGCGCAGGGTAGCGGGCCGGGTGCCGGCATAGAGCTTTTCCAGCCCCGGCGTGATCCGCGCGTTCTCGCGCTCGAACAGCGAGTTGCCCGCCAGATCGCTCTCGACCAGGAAGGGGCCGAAATTCTCCACGTCCAGCACCCAGACCGCCTGCGCCAGCCCCAGCTCCTCGCGCCAATAGACCCCCGGCACGTCCCTGATCCCGCGCCCGAGCAGCGCGCCCGTGCCGTAGCCCACCGTCGTGAGATAGATCGCGTTGTTGGGCACGAAGGAGCGTCGGTAGGTCTCCGACGTCATCCCGCCCTTGCCGATGATGATGTTGCAGCCCGACAGCTTGAACCAGCCGTCGAGCCATTTGCCGAAGCGGAACGAGGCGGTGGCCGTGACGGCGCCCACGTTGAAGCGCCCGTCCGGCTCGACCATGGCGGCGGGGGAGCAGTGGAAGTTCGCGGTGCCGAGCGCCTCGGCCGAGGCCGGCATGCCGGCGCCCTCCTCGATCGCGCGCTTGTAGACGCCCTCGCGCGCGGTGAAGATGCGGCCCGTCAGGTAGACGACGGAGCCGATCTCGAGCTCGCGCAACGCCTCGGTCGAGGCGGGAAGCGTGAGATGGACCTTCTTCAAGCCGGACATGGGCCTACTCCGCCGCCTGGAGCGCGGGCTGGTTCCACTCCACCGTGGAGCGGCGCGAATAGTCGGTGAACCAGTCGGGATCGGTCCGGAACTCGACCCGCCCGTCGCGGTGGATCCGGGCCGTCGCCCGGCGGGAGGAGAGGCAGAACATGTGCACGCTCATGGGCATGCCGCCGGTGTGGCAATAGCCGAGCTCGATGTGGCAGTCGACCACCATGGACGACCCCATGAAGCCCATGGCCCCCATGCCGATATTGTTGCCGAGCTCGTGCAGCTCGTCCTCCAGGGCCGCGACCTTCGGGTCGGGGTGGCGGCTGCCCACCGTGCGCAGGCACGAGGCCTGCTTGCCCAGCACCATGCAGGCGTCCTTGGCGCCGCCGAGCCCCACGCCGACGATGGCGGGCTGGCAGGCGAGCCCGCGCTTGCCGAAGGAGATCAGGGTGTCGAGGAAGAAGCGCTTGATGCCCTCGATCCCGTCGCCGGGGAAGAGCATGCGGTAGTCGGAGCCGAACAGGCCGCCCTTGTGGACGGTCGTCAGGTCGACCCAGTCGGCGTCGGGGTGGAAGGCGTAGTCGATCTCGGGGGCGTTGATGCCCACGTTGTTGTCGTGGTCCGTGCGCCAGAGGGGATGCACGCGGTTCGGACGCAGGGGCACGTTGCGGGTGGCGCTGGCGGTGGCGCGGCGCAGGGCCGCCTCCAGGGCGATGGGGCCGCCCTCGATCCGGGCGTCGTTGCCCATCTTCACGTACCAGCGGGGCACGCCGGTATCGCCGCACATGGCGCGGCGGTCCTCCTTGGCGGCCTCGTAGTTCTCCAGCATGGCCTGGATCACGAAGGCCGAGAGGTCGCCGCGCTCGGTGTCGGCGCAGCGGCGCAGGCCCGCGAGATAATCGTCCGGGATCTCGATGGCGGCCTTCGCCATCAGCTCCTCGGCGGTGCGCTGCAGGGTTGCGATGGGGATCATGGGACCTCCGCTCATTCGGCGGCAGCCGGCACCGCGAGCAGCGACTCGCCGGGCCGGACATGGGTGAACAGGACGGGTTCGTCCGCGATCGCGAGGCGGCCGTCGACCTGACGCGCCACCGTGAAGGTGGAGGTCGCGAGATCGCCCGGATCGGGGTGGTCGGAGCGGTAATGCGCCCCGCGGGAGTTGCGGCGCTGGCGGGCGGCGAGCGCGATCACCCGGCTCGTCTCGACGAGCGAGCGCAGGTTGAGCCAGTCGTGCCAGGTGAGGTTGAAGGCCCGGTCCCCGTCGGGGACGCCCGTGGCGAGGAGCTCGTCCTCCAGGGCCTCCAGGCCCCGCAGGCCCCGCTCCAGGCCCGCCTCGTCGCGCACCACGCCGACCTCGTCCCACATCAGGTCGAGAAGGCGCTCGCGCAAGGCGTTGACGTCGCCGGCCGGCCGGGTGAACGGGTGCAGGGCGCGGGCGACCTCCGCCGCGAGAACCCCCTCGTCCGGCTCGCGCCGGTCCGGGTTGGCGGCGATCCAGGCCGGCATCGTGTCGCCGGCGATGCCGCCGAAGACTGTGGAGTTGGCCACGCCGTTGCCGCCCAGGCGATTGGCCCCGTGCATGCCGCTCGCGTCCTCGCCGGCCACGAACAGGCCCGGCCATTCCGTGGCGGTGTCGGCCCGGCACACGACGCCGCCCATGAAATAGTGGGCGGTGGGCACCACCTCGACGAGGCCGCCCGCGAGGTCGAAGCCGCAATCGCGGCAGCGGTCCACCATGCCCTTGAAGCGCTTGGCCACGTCCTTGGGGCCCAGATGGCTCATCCGGATATAGACGCCGCCATTGGGCGTGGTGCGCCCGGCCTTCATCTCGGCATAGATGCCGCGGCTGACCACGTCGCGGGTGGCGCGCTCGCCCTTGGGGTCGTAGTCGCTCATGAAGCGGTGCATGGCGCCGTTGAGGAGATGGCCGCCCGCACCCCGCAGGCCCTCCTCCAGCACGGTGCCGGTCATGCGGGTGTCGGGCCCGGCGAGCAGGCCCGTGGGGTGGAACTGCACCATCTCCATGTCGCGCAGGGGCAGCCCCGCGCGCAGGGCCATGGCCAGCCCGTCCATGCTCTTGTCGCCGGACGGGGTGTGGTAGCGGTACATGGTCGGCCCGCCGCCGGTGGCGAGCAGCACGGCCCGCGCCTCGACGAGGCGGAACCGGCCCGTGCGGATGTCGGCCATGAGCACGCCCGCGAGCGAGGCGCCGTCGCGCGCCGGGATCAAGGCGAGCGCCCGGTGCTCCTCGAGCTTGGCGATGCCGGGCCGGGCCCAGACCTGCTCCATGAGCCGGTTGATGATCTCGATGCCCGTGAGGTCGCCCTTGTGGACCGTGCGGTCGAAGGTCTGCCCCGCGAAGGCCTTGCCGTGCAGGGTGCCGTCGGGATTGCGGTCGAAGAAGCAGCCGATCTCGTTCTCGAGCTCGCGCACCCGCTCGATCGCCTTGGTGACGAGGGTCCAGGCGAGCTCCTGGTTGGGGAGCCACTTGCCGCCCTCGATCGTGTCCATGAAGTGGCGCTCGATCGAGTCGCCGGGATTCAGCGCCACGTTGTAGCCGCCCTGGACCATGCGGGTGCAGCCGCACTTGCCGAGCAGCCCCTTGGTGGCGAGCGTGATGCCGAGGTGAGGGGCCGCCGCGTGGGCGTGCAGCGCCGCGAAGAGGCCGGCGCCCCCCGATCCGAGGATCAGGATGTCGGTGCGCATCCGCTCGATGGTCGTGGCCGTCATCACAGCACCCGGATCAGGAAGGCGAAGGCGACGAGGGCGGCGAGCGCCAGGGCCGCCGCGGCGAGCCGGGTCTGGCCGTCGCGCCAGGCGACGTTCTCCAGCACCAGGAGGCGCAGGCCGCCCAGCAGATGGACCACGACCAGGAAGACGAGGCCGCCCTCGGCAGCCTTCAGGAAGCCTGAATCGGTCCAGCGCAGGAAGCCCTCCAGGCGCGCCTCCCCGTCGATGGCAAGTCCCAGCGCCAGGAAGTGCAGGGGCAGGAACGCGGCGAGCGCCAGGCCCGACAGGCGATGGACGAGGGCCGCGATCCACAGGAGGTTGCGGCGATGGGCGAGCAGCAGCGCCGTCATGGCAGCACCACGGCCGCGATGGCGCGCAGGCCCAGGGCGGTGAGCACCACGCCGAAGGCGGTCCCGGCGAGCGCGGCCCCCCGGGCGCGTAGCCCTGTCCATTCCACCAGGATGTTGCGCAGGCCAATCGAGGCGTGGACCGCCGCCGCGCCCACGAAGGCGGCGTAGAAGAGCGC
The DNA here is from genome assembly GCA_035628475.1 of Salinarimonas sp. GTDB lineage: Bacteria > Pseudomonadota > Alphaproteobacteria > Rhizobiales > Beijerinckiaceae > Salinarimonas_A. Next base: position 4,014 of record DASPJU010000765.1, read on the forward strand.
CCAGGTCACGCTCCCGCGCGTGCGCGCCAGGATGTCGGCCGCCGTGAGCCCCTGCCGGGTGGCGTAGAAGATCACGGCCAGGTGCACGAGGAGCAGGGGCACCATGACCATCGCGGTGCCGCGCTGCCAGAGATAGAGCCGGACGTTCATGCCTTGAGCTCGCCCTTGAGATAGGCCTGCACGGTGCGCCGCTTGAGGCCCGCGATGGCGCCCGTGGGGTTGAGGGCCTGCGGGCAGTGCGCCTGGCAGGACTGGTGCGAGTGGCAGGCATGGCAACCCCCGCCCGACGCCACCGCCGCGAGGCGGTCCGCCTGGCCCGCGTCGCGGACGTCGTTGACGAGGGACCAGGCGCGGTTGAGGGCGGCGGGCCCGAGATAGTCCTCGTTCCAGCGCACCGTGTCGCAGGCCGCGTAGCAGACCCCGCAATTGATGCACTCGACCGCCGCGTCCGCCGCGACCCGCTCGGGGGTGTCGGGGCGGATCTCGGGGATGGGGTCGTGGCGGGTCAGCGAGGGCTGGAACACGCCCCCCGCGTCCTGCCACTTGTCGAAGAAGGGCCGCATGTCGGTGGCCAGGTCCTTGATGACCGGCAGGTTCTCCAGGGGGCCGATCTTGAGCTTGCCGCCCTTGGCGACCTTCGCGACGTGGGTGCGGCAGGTCCAGCGCGGCACGCCGTTGACCGTCATCGCGCAGGAGCCGCACATGCCGACACGGCAGGCGAAGCGGTAGGACAGGCTGGGGTCGATGCGGCGCTGAATCCACGTGACCACGTCAAGCACCGTCTGGCTCGCCCGCCGCGGCACCTCGT
>DASPJU010000766.1:0-8343 GCA_035628475.1 Salinarimonas sp.
CCACGCCGCCCTGCTGGCCGGGGGGGAGGACGCGAGCTTCCAGAACAAGGTGCACCTCGCCATGGAGGGGCGGGGCTGGGGCGAGGTGAAGCGGGTGGGGGAGACGTAGGAGCGATGCCGAGGGTGACGATCAGCTTGGATGAGCACTTGGTCGCGAGGGCTCGGCTGAAGGCCGCTTCGGAAGGCAGGAGCTTGTCCGGCTTCATCGCCGAGACCGTCGAGCGGCACGTCAGGCATCTCTCGGCCTTGCAAGCGCTCGACGCCCCGCCGGACCCTCACCCGGCCGACGGGAACCAGCCGTACGACCCGACCGAGACCACGGATGAGCTCCGCGATTGACACGGAACCCGTGCTCCACGATATCACGGGCTGGAGACCCGCTATGGCCAACGTGACGATCGCTCTGGATGACGACCTCGCCCGGTGGGCGCGCGTCGAAGCGGCGAAACAGGGGAAGAGCCTGTCGCGCTACCTAGCCGACCTCCTTCAAGAGCAGCGGGTCCCTGCACGGCGGGTCTCGCCAACCCTCGAGAGCTTCCTGAGCGGTCCGGGCTTCCCGGGTGCCGCGGCCGACCTGCCCGCGCGAGACGACCTGTATGACCGGCCTGCTCTTCTTCGACACGAACGTGCTGGTCTACGGGATCGACCCGACGGATCCGGCGAAGAGGCGCCGGGCGGCTGACCTCGTCCGCCGCGCCATCCTGCGCGGGGCCTTCATCGTGAGCCCACAGATTCTCAACGAGTGCTATCGCGTGCTGACGGATAAGCGGCGCCTCCTGTCGCGCGACGTGGCGCGGACTTATGTCGGCGAGTTCATGCCCTTCTGCCTCGCGCCGCTCGATGGCACGACGACCCAACGCGCCTTCGTCGTGCAGGATCGGCTCGGGACGTCTTGGTGGGACAGCCTCGTGGTCGCCTCCGCGCTCCAGGCCGGCGCCGAGGCGATGGTCTCCGAGGATCTTGCGTTCCCGAGCGCTTTCGCCGATCTGCGCTTCGTCGACCCTTTCGCCACCCCTTCCGATCCGATCTTGAGCTGAGCGACCGATATGGGCTTTCAATGCGGCATCGTCGGCCTGCCGAACGTGGGCAAGTCGACCCTTTTCAACGCGCTGACGCAGACCGCGGCGGCCCAGGCCGCGAACTATCCGTTCTGCACCATCGAGCCCAACGTGGGCGACGTGGCGGTGCCCGACGAGCGGCTCGAGATCCTGGCCGGCATCGCGGCCTCGAAGCAGGTGATCCCGACCCGGCTCACCTTCGTGGACATCGCGGGGCTGGTGCGCGGCGCCTCCAAGGGGGAGGGCTTGGGGAACCAGTTCCTCGCCAATATCCGCGAATGCGACGCCATCGCCCATGTGGTGCGCTGCTTCGAGGACAGCGACATCACCCATGTCGAGGGCAAGATCGATCCCATCGCCGACATCGACACCATCGAGACCGAGCTGATGCTGGCCGACCTCGAGAGCCTGGAGAAGCGCGTCACCGCCCTGGAGAAGAAGGCCCGCGGCGGCGACAAGGAAGCCAAGGAGAGCCTCGACCTCGTCAACCGCTCGCTGGCGCTCCTGCGCGAGGGCCGGCCCGCCCGCCTCGTCGAGGTGAAGCCCGAGGAGAGGCGCGCCTTCGACCTGCTGGGCCTGCTCACCTCCAAGCCCGTCCTCTATGTGTGCAACGTCGAGGAGGCCTCCGCCGACAAGGGCAACGCCTTCTCGGACCGGGTGATGGAGCGGGCCAAGGCGGAGAACGCTCAAGCGGTCGTGGTCTCGGCCAAGATCGAGAGCGAGATCGCGGTGCTGCCGCCCGGCGAGCAGAAGGACTATCTCGAGGCGGTGGGCCTCGAGGAGCCGGGGCTCAACCGGGTCATCCGCGCGGGCTATCGGCTGCTCGGCCTCATCACCTATTTCACCGTGGGCCCGAAGGAGGCCCGCGCCTGGACCATCACGGTCGGCACCCGGGCGCCCCAGGCCGCGGGCGTGATCCATACCGACTTCGAGAAGGGCTTCATCCGGGCCGAGACCATCGCCTACCCGGATTACGTGACCCTGAAGGGCGAGGCCGGCGCCCGCGACGCCGGCAAGCTGCGGCTTGAGGGCAAGGAGTACGTGGTGCAGGACGGGGACGTCATGCACTTCCGGTTCAATACGTGAGCGACCTCCCCTCTCCCGTGGGGAGAGGGGCCGGGGGTGAGGGCGGCGCGCTCAGGCCAGCTCTCTCCACCCCCTCCGGTGCCTTGGCCGGGCTTGACCCGGCCACCCAGTCGACGCGTCCCGCTAGGTCCCCGGGTCAAGCCCGGGGATGACGGTCGAGAGGCGGGGAGGTCACGCGACGCGATCGGCGTCCACCCTCACCCCCGACCCCTCTCCCATTCGGGAGAGGGGGGAGGAACCCTCGCGCCCGGTCCAGGCGTTCCCATCCCATGCAGCTCCACCCCCGTCACCCCTGGACCGTCTCGCCCGAGGAGGCGGTGGCGATCCAGCGGCGGCTGCGGGGGGGGCTCGTCCTCGACACGCCCCTGGACCCCGCCTCGATCCGCCTCGTCGCGGGCGTGGACGTGAGCGTGAAGCAGGACCAGTCCCACGCCGCGGTGGTGGTCGCGACCTTCCCCGGCTTCGAGCCCGTGGAGACCGTGCTGGCCCAGGCGCCGACGCCGTTTCCCTACGTGCCGGGGCTGCTCAGCTTCCGCGAGGGCCCGGTGCTCGAGGAGGCCCTCGCGCGGCTGAGAAGCGAGCCCGAATTGTTCCTCGTCGACGGCATGGGCACCGCCCATCCCCGGCGCATGGGAATCGCCTGCCATATGGGCCTGTGGCTGGAGCGGCCGACCATCGGCTGCGGCAAGACGCTCCTCGTCGGGCGCTTCGGCGCGCTGTCCCAGGACAAGGGGGCGCACGTGCCCCTGATCCATCGCGGCGAGACCATCGGCGCGGCCGTGCGCACCCGGGCCGGCACCAACCCCATGTTCATCTCGCCGGGCCACCGCTGCGACATCGCGAGCGCGGTCGCCGTGGTGATGGCCTGCAGCCCGAAATGGCGCATCCCCGAGCCGATCCGGCTGGCCCACAACGCGGCGGGCGCCTTCACGCCATGAGAGGCCGCTCTCGCCCCTTCATCGAGGGGAGGCACATGGCCGGCGTGACCCCTTTCCCCCTCGCGTCCGCCTGCTAGAAAGGCCGCGACGACCAGGGGAGGAACCATGTCGCTCAAGGGCAAGACGCTCTTCATCACCGGCGCCTCGCGGGGCATCGGGCTCGCCATCGGCCTGCGGGCCGCCCGCGAGGGAGCGAACGTCGCGATCGCGGCCAAAACCGCCGAGCCCCATCCGAAGCTCCCGGGCACCATCTACTCGGCCGCGGGCGAGATCGAGGCGGCGGGCGGGCGGGCGCTGCCACTCCTCGTGGACGTGCGCGAGGAGGAGGCGGTGGCCGCCGCCATCGCCAGGACGGTGGAGACCTTCGGCGGCCTCGACATCGTGGTGAACAACGCCAGCGCCATCAATCTCGCGCCGGTCCAGATCCTCGACATGAAGCGGTTCGATCTGATGCACGGGATCAACACGCGCGGCACGCTGATGGTGTCGAAATACGCGATCCCGCACCTGGAGAAGGCGGACAATCCCCACATCCTCATGATGTCGCCGCCCCTCGACATGCAGGAGAAGTGGTTCGCGCCGCATACGGGCTATTCCATCGCCAAGTACGGCATGTCCCTGTGCGTGCTGGGGCTCGCGGGCGAGCTGCGGCCGAAGGGCATCGCGGTGAACGCCCTGTGGCCGCGCACCACCATCGCGACGAGCGCGGTGCAGAACCTGCTCGGGGGCGACCAGATCATGCGCTCGAGCCGCACCCCCGAGATCCTCGCCGACGCGGCCGCGATGATCTTCGCCAAGCCCGCCCGGGAGTTCACGGGCCGCTTCATCATCGACGACACCTTCCTGGCCGAGGAGGGCGTGACGGATTTCGAGCGCTACCGGGTCGATCCGAGCGTGCCCCTGATGCCGGACTTCTTCGTGCCCGACGACGTGCCGCCGCCGCCCGCCGCGGGAGTGCCGGGGCGATGATGTATGCGGTCACCGCCGTGCCGTCGGCGGGGCTGGAACGGCACCTCCTGAGCGACGCGCAGCCCATCCCCGCCGACGCGCTCTGGATCGACCTCGTCGAGCCGACGCGCGCGGAGGACGTCAAGGTCGAGGCGTTCCTGGGCATCGCGATCCCGACGCGGGAGGAGATGCTCGACATCGAGCCCTCCGAGATCATGTACCAGGAGGACGGCGCCCTCTACATGACGGCGCGGCTGCTCTGCCGGTCCGAGACCGACGAGCCCGTGCTCTCGGGCGTGACCTTCATCCTCAAGGCGGGACGCCTCGTCACGGTGCGCTACGAGGATCCCCGCGCCTTCGCGATGTTCGCCCAGCGCGCCAGCCGTCCCGGCACCTGCGGCGTCACGGCCGAGGGGATCATGGCGGGGCTCGTCGACACGATCATCGACCGGGCCGCCGACGTGCTGCAGATCACGGGCGAGCGCATCGACGCGCACTCGCGCGCGATCTTCGCGCCGTCGCGGGGGGGCAAGAAGGCGGGCAGGCGGCATCGGACGGAGTACCGCGCGACCCTGGAGGCGCTCGGCCGTTTCGGCGACCTCATCTCCAAGCAGCGCGAGAGCCTCGTTTCCCTCGAGCGGGTGCTCCTCTTCCTCACGGTGGCCTATCGCACCATCCGCGTGCCGCCGGAGCTGCGCGAGAACGTGCGCACCACCCTGCGCGATCTCCAGTCGCTGGAGGAGCACGCCACCTTCCAATCGAGCAAGATCCAGTTCCTGCTGGAGGCGACGCTCGGCCTCGTCAACCTGGAGCAGAACAACATCATCAAGCTGTTCTCGGTGGTCTCGGTGGTGTTCATGCCGCCCACCCTGATCGCGTCGATCTACGGCATGAACTTCAAGCTCATGCCGGAGCTCGACTGGACGCTGGGCTATCCCATGGCCCTGGTCATGATGGTGGTGGCCGCCGTGCTGCCCTATCTGCTCTTCCGCTGGAAGGGGTGGCTGTAAGCCGTGGCTTGTCAGACGTGATCATACGCCTTGTCCGGTAGTGGCTTGGGCCATCCGCCTCCTCTCGTTCGCACGCTTACGAGCCGCTTATTCGGGAGGGGAGTATGCGGTTCGCTCGCCAGACCGTGTCTGAGCTGACACTTCCGCCGGGCAAGCCTTACGTGATCGTGTGGGACGAGAGCCTCCCCGGCTTCGGGATGCCGGTAAACCCCACGAATAGGCAATAGGTGGTCCGGTGCCGGGTGAACGGGAAATCTCGGCATGAAACCATCGGGCTCGTGGACCGGATCGCTCTGGATGACGCGCGCAAGCGGGCTCGTGCCTCCATGGCTGAAGCTCAGCTCGGGTCTGATCCCCAGCCAGAAAGAACACAGGAGCCAAAGGCGTCTCTCACTCTGGAGCTTGTCGCGAAGCGCGACCTCGCAGGCGTTGAACAAAGTCTTCGAGAAGGTACATCCAAGGATACAGAACGTTATCTCACGCGACACTGGGCACCGCGCTCGAGGATGTCGCGGAGAAGTGGCTTCCGGTTCTTCGCAAAGACAGACGACACTTCAGGGACCTAGAGGCCGTCAGGCGGTTCCAAAACCGTCTGACGGCCTCTGGAGCGGTTGACCTCGTCCTGCACCTGGCCGCCACGGCCGGGCTGTTCCTCGCCGAGTCGATCCCGCAATTCGCCCTCCTGCGGGCGGCCCAGGGCCTGGGAGCCTGCGCGGCCTACGCCCTGGCCCGGGCGGTGGTGCGCGACGTGTGGCGCGAACGGGCCGCCCCGGCGCTGGCGCTGATGATGTTCGGCACGCTCCTGTCCATCGCGCTCGCGCCGGCGGTCGGGGGCGTCGTCGGCGCGAGCGCGGCCGGCTGGCGGGGCGCGCTCGCCATCGTCCTGGTCCTCGCCGCCGCGACGGCGCTCGCGACGCTCGCGATCTATCGCGAGAGCAACGCGACGCCCGATCCCGAGGCCGGGCGGCTCCCCACGCTGGCCGCGGGCTACCGCGATCTCCTGGCGGGTCGGTCGTACCGCGCCCACGCGCTCGCCCTGGCCTGCGCCTACGGCGCCTTGTTCACCTTCGTGGCCGGCTCGTCCTTCGTCTTCATCGGGGAGCTCGGGCGCACGAAAACCGAGTACGGCCTGCTCTTCGGGCTCATCGTCTCCGGCCTGGTGCTCGGCACGCTTGTGGCGCGCGGCCTGGCACCGCGCCTCGGCCTCGAGCGGGTGGTGCGTATCGGCGGCACCCTGATGCTGTTCGGCACGATCGGCGGCGCGGTCCTTCATCACGTGCCTGGGCTGGCGCTGCTCGGGATCGTCGGTCCGCAGATCGTCGTGACGGTCGGCGGCGGCCTGATCCTCCCGGCGACCCTGGCGGGCGCGGTCCTGCCGAACCCGCACCGGGCCGGCATGGCGGCGGGCTTCATGGGCTTCGCGCAGATGACGGGCGCCACCGGCGCGAGCCTCCTGCTCAGCGTCCTCGGCGGTGAAAACGCCCTGCCGATGCTCGGCCTGCAGCTGGGCTTCGCCGCCATCGGCTTCGCGGCCTTCCGCCTCACGCTGCGCGGCGGGGCGGGCATGGCTCGGCCGGTCGCCCCTTGACGGGTGCGTGGGCGAGCCCCTCCAAGGCGCGGCGTCGTCCGGTTCAGGAGGGCCCGCACAGTCGGCACGAGGCCCAGGCACGTTCGAACAGGGGCGATCGGCGAACCTCCCAAGCGCCGCCTCGACGCAGATTCGGTCGCCTCAAGGCGGCCGCTCCGCTTGACCGCCCGGCGTCCTCGTGTGCGTCAGGCTTGGCCTTTCGACCTGCGGCGAGCGCCCGGAGCAGGGTATCCCTCGCGTCGCGCCTGGTGTCACCCACCGCCCTGCGGGCGCCTTCAGGACTGCCTCGCCCCGAAGCGCCGGCCTTGCCGGCGATCTTGCGCTCAGTCCGGCAGGCCGAAGACGCGCTGCGGGCGCTCGATGCCGCGCAGCTCGAAGCGTCCCAGCTCCACGAGAGGCGCCTCGACCAAGTCCGCGAAGGCGCGGGAGATCACGATGCGGCGCTGAAGCGACTTGGCCACGTCCTGGAGCCGCGCGGCCCGGTTCACGGCTGGGCCGATCACCGTGAAGTCGAGCCGGCGCGCGGCGCCGATATTGCCGTAGGTCACCTCTCCCGCGTGCAGCGCGAGGCCGAAATCGGGGCCGCCCCGGCATCCCCCCGCGAAGGCCCTCGCGGCCGCGAGGGCGTCCCGGCAGGCCTGCGCGGGCGAGCGACGCGGGCTCGTCGGGAAGATCGCGAGCACCGCGTCGCCGATGAACTTCAGCACCTCGCCGTCATGCTCCTGGATCGCCGCCACCATGGGCTCGAGCCATGCGTTCAAGCGCTCGATCGCCTCGGCGGTCGGGCGCGTCTCGGACAGGCGGGTGAAGCCGCGCAGGTCGGCGTGCCAGATCGCGGCCTCGATCACGTCGTAGTCGCCCCGATCGATCCCGCCCTCGATGATGCGCCTCCCCGTGCGCGGCCCGACATAGGTGTCCAGGAGATCCACCGCGATGCGGGAGAGCACCTCGCGCTCGGCATAGGGCGAGAACAGCCGCATGGCGTCCGCCAGCGCCGCGTCCTCCTCCGGCGTGAAGCCGCCGGGCCGGCGCGTGGTGAACCCCATCGTGGCGGTCCGCGAGCGGTTGAGGAAGGGGAGGGGATGCAGCACGTAGTCGGTCGCCCCCAGCTGGCGCAACTCCTCCAGGAGCGGCATGTCGGGGCAGGGCGCGTCGAGCTTGCGGCGGAAGGGGGCGTCGGTCTCGTCGACGACGCGCGTCGGGCTGCGCTGGTACTCGTCCGAGACCTTGAGCATCGACCGCGTCGCCCGCCGCACCTCCACGTCGTCCGCGGTCCACACGACGAGGGTGCCGCTGATCTCGGGATGGAGGATCTCCAGGCCGAGCACCCCGCGCCAGACCGGTAGGCCGAGCCGCCCCAGCTCCGCGCAGAAGCGCGCGAAGAGCCGGTCGCTCGACCGCTCCTCGCCCGATACCGCGGCGAGCCAGCGCCAGAGGTCGCCGATGTCGGCAGGATGGGTGGCGGGGGCGGGCGCGTGCATGGCAGGATGATAGCGCTCGGGCCCACCCTGGCGAGCCCGGACGGCCACGGGGAGGACTGAATGCGCGCACGGACGCTCGTACTCGGCCTCGCCACGATTCTGGGGATCGCGCGGCGCGGGTTCTTCATCCCCTACCGCCACGCCGGCAGCGTTGACCCGATCGCCTATCCGGCGCTGGCGCCCCTGTTCGAGCGGGCGCAGCCCTCCTTCGAGCGACTGCTCGACGCCGTCGAG